>NZ_JBHWZS010000026.1:0-53789 GCF_042728155.1 Streptomyces sp. NPDC060209 | reverse complement strand
GCCCGAGGAGCTCCCTCCCTGGCGGGTGGGAGCTCCTCGGGCACCTTGTGCCCCAGCCCTCTTAGAACAGCGAGTGCAGGAGCTTGTTCGGCGAACCTGTAAGAGGGTTCTGGACCTTCCCGCTCGTCGCGTTGTTCACCAGCGCGTTCCGGACCTGGGCCGGGGTCGCGGTCGGGTGAGTAGCGAGGTAGAGCGCTGCCACGCCCGCTGTGTGCGGGGTTGCCATGGACGTGCCCGAGATGGTGTTCGTGGCGGTGTCGTTGTCCTTCCACGCCGACGTGATGTCCACGCCTGGGGCGAACAGGTCCAGGCATGTTCCGTAGTTGGAGAACGACGCGCGGCTGTCCGTCTTGTCCGTCGCGCCGACCGTGATCGCCTCGGGGACACGGGCGGGCGAGTAGTTGCACGCGTTCGCGGGCAGGCCCAGGATCGGAAGCCCGTTGCCCGCGGCGATCGAGTAGCTGACGCCGGAGCCGATCGACTTCTTCACTGCGTTGTCGAGCGAGGCGCTGGCGCTTCCGCCGAGGCTCATGTTGGCGACGGCCGGCTTCTTGGCGTTGGCCGTCACCCAGTCGACGCCCTCGATGACACCGGCAGTGGTGCCTGAGCCGTCGCAGTCCAGGACGCGGACGGCGATCAGCTTGGCGCCCTTGGCGACGCCGTACGTCTTGCCGCCGACCGTGCCCGCCACATGGGTGCCGTGGCCCTGGCAGTCCTGGCCGTTGCGGCCGTCGCCCACTACGTCCTTGCCGACCGCCGCTCGACCGCCGAACTCGCTGTGGGAGGTACGGATTCCGGTGTCGATGATGTACGCGTTCACGTTCGAAGCGGACGTGCTGTGCGCGTATGTTTTGGACAGCGGCAGGCTCCGCTGGTCGACCCGGTCGAGACCCCAGGTTGCGTTGGACTGGGTCTCGTTGAGCCGCACGATCGAGTTCTGCTCGACGTACGCCACGCGCGGGTCGGCCGCGAGCGCCTTCGCCTTCGCCCCTGACAAGGAGGCGGAGAAGCCCTGAAGGACATTGCGGTAGGTGTGCCTGGGGGTGACGCCGAGATCGGCGGCGTCGGTGCTGCCGTCCTTCAGGACGACGATCCAGCTGTTCTGCACAGCGGTTACGGAGGGGGCGAGACGAAGATCGCCAATGATCGCGCCTTGCGCGGTGGGGGAGACGGCGAACTGAAGACCGGTCGCAACGGCGAGCGCGGATATCAGCGCTCCCATGCGACGGGCAGTGACTCTCATCCCGTGCACCTGACCTTTCGTTGACCTGGCTACGGACAAGTACGGTCGTGCATGGTGCCAGGACGGGCGGTTGTGCGAACCAGAGCCCCGTAGTGTGACGTACGACACAAGGTCGCAGCTGGTTAGTAATTACCCCTGAAACAAAGGGATTTGGGCCATCACCATGACGTGTGGATCTTGTGCGTGCGCCTCACCTATCCGAAATGCGGGCCAAGCTGCGCAGGGCCGGATCAGCAATGTTGATCTTCCACGGGCTTGTCATGTCGCCCCGGCGAACTGACGAGTCGCCGGCCTGCCGATCGTCGACTTGGCTCTTTCGGATGTCGTCGATGAGTACCTCCTCGGTGAGGCCGGCAATCTTCAGCGTGAGCTCACCGGCGTGGCTGCGCAGCGAGTGGGCCCACTGATTTCCGGCGCAGTCTCACGAGGCGCAATTGGGCAGCTGCCGCGCCCTGGCCGCGTGCCGGCATGGGCGGCGGACGGACGCTGCGTGCCTGCCTCGGCCGCCACCCGGAGCGCGCCCGCCGTCGAGCCGCCATAAACCTGAGGGGCTTCGCGCAGCAGCCCTTCAGGGCTGGCGAAAACATTGACCGACCAGGAGTCAATGGCGGGTGCTGACGCGCGCGAGCTGACTTGGCCCGTCCCCACTTACGTGCTTCAAACGGCCCCTTCTGGCACTGAGGCGCAGGCGGAATGTGCGCCGGTTCGCTGGGTCTGGCGCTGATCCGGCCCCGAGCTTGCTGCCAGCCCGGCTGGGTGTGCCCCGGGCCGAGCCGTGCGATGGGAGCTGTCCTGGACGCATGGTTCTGCCGGACCCTTCGTCGTCACCTGACCGCCAGCGCGTCCGTCGATGTCGCCGCGGCCTGCACCGTCGGCGAAATCATGTTGAGAATCGGCGCCTACGGTTGGTGGCGGTTGTGCGTCGGCGTAGGGGAGGCGGAGGAGGAGCCCGGGTCGCATCGTTCTCGCTGAGATCGAGGGCTTCGGGGAGTTCGGGGGTGCCTGTATCGGGAAGTCACCCGATTCCGCGTCCCGTGTCGCAGGGTCGTCTCAGGGCGTCACCCTCAGGAACGCAAACGGTGCTAAAAACTAGCTATGAAGGGATTTTTTGGCCTAAAGCATCATGAATCGCATCGTCTCTTCGCTGACCCGGCACGTAATCAAGGTGAGTCCGCAGGCTCATGGCTGCGCTCTTTGCTGAATCTGCGGAGCGCCGCTGGACAGGTGTTCGTTCTGCAGATCGTCATCGTGGCGCTGCTGGTTGCGGCCGCGGTGACGGCCCTGGTGCTCCAGGCAGGGCGCGACAGTACGCGGGAGGCCGAGCGCCAGGCGCTGACAGCGGCAGAGACTTTCGCGAACGCCCCGGGCACAGCCCAGGCATTGAGCAGCCGGGATCCGGCAGCCGTGCTGCAGCCGCGTGCCGAAGCGGCCCGGAAGAGGGCCAACGTGACCTTCATCGTTGTCATGGACACCAGCGGAATTCGCTATACGCACCCCGACCCGAAACGGATCGGGCAGAAGTTCATCGGCACCATCGAACCGTCCTTGGAAGGCGGCACCACCATCGAGCGGGCACGCGGGCTGCCCCTGCCCGAGGGCAGCGGCCCGGTCATCCAGGCGGTGGTGCCGGTGACCGATAGCCGTGGCTCGGTCGTCGGCCTGGTGTCCGCCGGAATCAAGGTCCACAAGGTGACCAGCCTTTCCGCACGGCAGCTGCCGATCATCTTCGGTGCCGGGGCGGCCGCGCTCGCTCTGTCCATCTTGGGGACGGCGCTGGTGGCCAGGCGGCTGCTCAGGCAGACGCACGGCCTGGGCCCGGCGGAGATGACGCGGATGTACGAGCACCACGACGCAGTGCTGCACGCGGTCCGGGAGGGGGTGCTGATCATCGGTGCCGACGGGCGGCTGCTGCTGGCCAACGACGAGGCGCGGCGGCTGCTGGAGCTCCCGGTGGATTCGGAGCAGCGGCAGGTGGCGGAACTGAAGTTGGATGCGGATACGGCTCGGCTGCTGGCATCGGGTGAGCCGACCACAGATGGAGTGCACCGCGCAGGGGATCGGTTGCTGGCGGTCAATATGCGACCCACAGCCCCGTACGGCGGCCCAGCGGGCTGGGTGGTGACGTTGCGGGACACCACAGAGCTGGAAGCCGTCTCCGGGCGGGCGACGGTGGCGCGGGAGCGGCTGACACTCCTGTACGACGCAGGGGTGCGGATCGGCAGCACGCTGGACGTGGTGCGCACCGCGCAGGAGATGGCGGATGTGGCGACCCCGCGGTTCGCCGACATCGTCACCGTCGATCTGCTGGAACCGGTGGCGCGGGGGGAAGAGCCGGCCAGGACGGCGGGTATGCGACGTACGGCAATCAGCGGCGGACCCCAGGAACGGGAGGGGCTCTACCCGGTCGGCGAGCTGATCACATTCTCGAGGGCGGCGCCGCAGGCGCGGGCCCTGGAGGCAGGGCAGGCAGTGCTGGAGAGCGACCTGCGACAAGCGCGAGGGTGGCGGGAACAGGACCCTGACGGGGCCTGCAGGGCACTGGAGCAAGGGGTGCATTCGCTGGTGACGGTGCCGCTCCAGGCGCGTGGTGTGTTGCTGGGAATGACGAACTTCTGGCGCACGGGGGATTCGCCGCCGTTCAAGGAGGAGGACCTTTCCCTGGCGGAGGAGCTGGCAGCGAGGGCGGCCGTGGCAATCGACAACGCCCGCCGCTTCACCCGGGAGCACACGATGGCAGTGACCCTGCAGCGGAGCCTGTTGCCGCACGGGGTACCGGAACAGGACGCGTTGGAGGTGGCGTGGCGGTATCTGCCGGCTGAAGCCGCAGTGGGCGGGGACTGGTTCGATGTCATCCCGCTGCCCGGGGCCCGGGTGGCGCTGGTGGTCGGTGACGTGGTCGGCCACGGATTGCACGCGGCGGCAACGATGGGGCGGCTGCGCACCGCGGTACACAATTTCTCCGCCCTGGACCTACCGCCGGACGAGCTGCTCGGGCGCTTGGACGACCTGGTCAGCCGCATCGACAGCGACGAGAGCACCGGCGACGGCCCGCAGGGCCACACCGAAGCGGTCACGGGGGCGACCTGCCTGTACGCGATCTACGACTCCGTCACGGGAGTGTGCACGACGGCGCGAGCAGGACACCCGGGACCGGCGGTGGTGTATCCGGACGGGACCGTGGCCTATCCGGAAGTGCCGGCTTCGCCGCCTCTCGGCCTGGGCAATCACCCCTTCGAAACCATCGAGTTGCACCTACCCGAGGGCTCACGACTTGTGCTGTTCACCGACGGGCTGATCGAGAACCGCGATCGGGACATCGATGCCGGGCTGGACCTGCTGCGCGGGGCGTTGCAGAGGGCGGGGCACACTCCGGAGGAGACGTGTCAGGCGGCGATCGACACGATGCTGCCGGCGCACCCGGCCGATGACATCGCGCTGTTGGTGGCGCGCACCCGGTTGCTCGATCCGTCGAGGGTGGCGCACTGGGAGGTGTTGCCGGATCCGGCGGCGGTGGCCCCGGTGCGTGCGGAGTGCGGGGCGAAACTGCAGGAGTGGGGACTGGGGGACATCGGGTTCACCACGGAACTCATCCTCAGCGAGCTGATCACCAACGCGATCCGATACGGCTCGCCGCCGATCAGGGTGCGGCTGCTGCACCACCGCAGCCTGATCTGCGAGGTGTCGGACGGATCCAGCACCTCGCCACGTGTGCGAAGGGCGACGACAACGGACGAGGGCGGACGTGGGCTGTTCCTGGTGGCGCAGTTCGCTGAGCGGTGGGGCACGCGGTACACGCCGGGTGGCAAAGTCATCTGGGCTGAACAATCGCTGCACGACGGTGCCGCTGCCACAACGAGCGACACACTCACCGAAGCCCTTCTCGACCAGTTCGACGATCCCACCCTCTGATCCGCGGGAACCAACGGCGCTCCAGCAGGAACTGACCGCATTCGCGGCCGACCTCCTGCAGTCCGCCTCACGCGGTGACCACCCCGAGCTCGCCGAACCGCTCCGACGACTGGCTGCGGCGCTGCACTGACTACGCTTGCACGGCTTTGAGCCTCGGGTGCTGGCGCACTCGAGCCGGAGCCGGTATTTGCCATGGAAACGAAGGCGATGCTGCGCCCCCACGTCTTGGAATGCAAGGGTCAAAGATGGTGTGTCTTTGGCATGACCGGGTGCCGTAACGGCAGCTGACGTCAGCTCACCGGATGGTTTGACTGGCAAGACCCTTCGGTGCCCGTCGCAGGGTCTCCTGCTCGGTCTTCAGTTCCAGGACCCGAGCCCTGAGCTGCATGCTCTTCTCTTCCAATACCGGTCGAGGGCCCCCTGGCCGGGCTGCGACGTCTGCCGGGACTACCAGACACCGTCGATGACCTCTTCGAAGGTGAGGTTCCACTGTGAGTCTTCGCCAGTGAATGGGAGCGGGTCGAACTCGGTGATCTGAGCGCGCGCAGAGCGTATACGCGTTCCTTGAGATCCCCGCCGTCTTCCCCGAGTCCTTGGCGCAGAGCCTCGAACTTGGGTCAGCACCTTCTTTGTCGCGCATCAGCTCTGCGTAGTGGTTGACGGCCTGATCCTGAAGCTCAGTCTTGGTCGACGTTACGACGGTCAGCGCCGAACTGCCGATCACATCGGTTCCAGTACTCCGAACAGCTTGGGACCGCTGGTCTCCAGCGACATCATCTGCTCGGGCAGCTGGCGCAGGGCCCGCTCCCGCTGATCCTTCTTGCCAACCTTCGGGGGCGTGGCAGCGTACTCACCAAGGACCGCTTCGTCCAGGTGCTCCAAAGCGTTCCGGGCGTCTCTCGGCGCCCCGTTCTCCGGCGGTGCGGGTTCTTCGCGCGCCTTGGCCATGCCTTGACACAGCGCTGATAATCGCGGGATGCAACGCGCGATCAACTCCCATATCCAGGCCGGGGCGTCCATGTCCGGTCGGGACCGACTACCGTCTCTGACGGGGCTCCGTTTCTGGGCGGCTCTGCTGGTCGTCCTGTACCACCTGTCCCGTCAGGTCGGGGAGATACCAGGGCTCAGTCAGACCGTCTGGTACGGCCGCAGTGGGGTCACCTTCTTCTTCGTACTGTCCGGGTTCGTCCTGGCCTGGACCTATGACGGGGCGACGGTTCCGGCGAAGGTGTTCCTGTGGCGGCGCTTCGCCCGGATCTGGCCGCTCATGGTGGTCACGAGCGCGGCGTCAGTCGGAGCGTGGCTCTGGCTGGGCAAGGCGGTGTCCGCGAAAGCCGTGGTCGCGAACCTGTTCCTCGTGCACGCCTGGATCCCGGAGACCGTGTTCCTCAAGGGTGCCAACCCCGCCGCCTGGTCCCTCAGTGACGAGGCCTGGTTCTACCTCGTCTTTCCTCTGCTGATAGTTCTCCCGGTCTTCCACTCGGCCCGTGGCCGACGCTGGATCTGGGCGCTGACCTGCGTCGGCGTGGTCGCGGTCTGGCTGAGCGGGGCCCTGGTCACCGATGCGCCCACTCGGGTGTGGCTTCTCGACTACCTGCCCATGACGCGCATGCTCCAGTTCGTGCTCGGGGTCGCCGCGGGTCTCGCCGTGGCCCGCGGCTGGCGGCCCCCCGTCGGCCTGTGGACCGCGGTGGCACTCGTCGCCGCCTGGCACCTGGCGCTGATCCCTTGGTCGCAGTCGGCACCCGATGGGCTTTGGTACGGCGCCATGCACGCCTCGCAACTGCTGGCCACCCCCATCTTCGCACTGCTCGTCGCCGCGGCCGCCCGCGCCGACCTCGACGGCCGCCGCACCGGGCTGACCGGCCGGTGGTCCGTACGCCTCGGCCACTGGTCCTTCGCCTGGTACCTCATCCACGAGATCGTCATCCGCACATGGCTCGGCCTCCATGGCCGACCGGAGGGCCTCCTCGACACCGCACTCGTCTGGCTCGCGGTGATCGCGGTCAGCCAGGCCCTGGCCGGCTGCGCCTACCACTGGGTGGAGCACCCCCTGGAACGGCGGCTGCGGGCAGCGGGCCCCCAGCCCCGCCGTCGCACCGGGCCCCCCGCCGACTCCGCTGCGCACCCACTCGCTCATCCTCGTGCCGCTGAACAGGCGACCAAGGGGACGGTCGGTCCGTAGACCCGTTCTACCGTGACGTCTGCGCGTGCCGGTCCGGGGACGGACTTCAGGGCTGCTCGCAGGCGGTGTCCGTCAGTGATGTCCCGTCTCGATCCGGTCGAGGCCAATGGGCCGGCACGAGCAGACGTCACGGCCGACGGCGATGAGTGCGTAGGGGTCTGGGCCTGCTCGCCAGAGGATCGCCCTTCGCAGTTGACTGACCGGGACCGGCTACACCAACGTCTTGGCGATTCAATGCGCCCCGCCGTCGCCTCCGGCCTGCGGGGAAGATGATGAGGCCCTGCCGGACGAAACGTTCGGCGCGGTCGTCGCTGCCCAGTCCTTCACCGGCGAGGCACGAGCCTGGAGTTCGCTCACGGCATGGACCACGCGGTGGCCTCTCGGTGTGGACCGGAGCCCGCCCTTGCACCTCACTACCTCGCTCGGCGACTGACTGGAACATCAGGCCCGCGATGGGCCTTGTGCCGCTGGCCGCAGCGAATCCACCACGAGATCCAGCAGCCGTCCCGTCAGCTCCGGGCTGTTGTCGGCAGTCGTGGGCAGGAAGACTCCGAGGAGCATCATCGTGACCTCCTTCGGCTCGACATGTGCCCTCAGGGCGCCGGACTCCGCCCCGGCGTCGAGGATCACCGCGATTGCCGCAGTGATCCGTTCCCGGGTGGCCGGCGTCGCCATGGTGCCCTTGCGGCCCAGCTCCTGGCGGAGGTCATGGCGCTGGTGGTGATCGTCAGTCAGATGAAACACCCGGTGCGATCACTCATTGCAGGGCTCCTGTCGCCTCCTTGCGGGCGCCGGGATAGCGCCACCGCTGCTACCACCCTGCTACCTTGTTGTGGTGAGTAGAGACAGGCAGCAGACCCAGCTCCGCTTGGCCCCCGACCTCCTTGCCGCCGGGATAGGCTCCGCAGCCGCCTGGGGGCTGGACTTCAATAGGTACGTGGAGCGGATCATCTCCGAGGGTACGACTGGTGCGCGTTCGGCCGGGATGGTTGCTGCCCAGTGCCTGATCGACACCCACGGGGACTTCCTCGACGGCCTGGAGGCCGATCTCGATGCCCAGTACACCCCTGCGTCGCAGGATCGGGGCGCCGCTGCGTGAGTATGTCTCTGCATGTTGATCTGTCCTGGATCCTGGAAGTCGCCGAACGGGCCGGCCGGTTTGACCCGACTCCTGACGATCTCGGTGTCCCGCTTGCCGCAGTCGCGCGCCATCGGGCGGAACTCCTTGAGCAGCCCGTCTACGGCGGCGCTTATGCCCGCGCCGCCGCCCTCGTCCACACGCTCGGCCGTTGCCGCTGGTTGGAGCGCTCCAATCTCACCGTCGCCAGTGCCGTGGCAGTCATGTACCTCAATGCCAGCGGTGTCCCCGTTGACCCGGACCGCGAGCAACTCGACGCCCTGGCGCGGGAGCTGTACAACCCGCGCTGTACTGTCGCCGGCGTTGCCGAGCAGCTGCGCACCTGGGCCCGGTAGTCCCAGCTCGGACGCCAGGAGCAAGCAACCTGCCGGTGGGTTCTGAAGGTTCATCGATGGTGGTGTGCGCCGGGGTCGTGTTCTGCGACGTGCGTGGCGACCGCGTCGACGCCGGGGCGGCCGCGCCTCTCCAGGGACCGGATGGAGGTGTGGTGTGAGTGGGCCTGCAACGTGGGGTGGAGGTGCCGCCTTCGGCGTCGTGCCCCAGGGCGTTGTAGCGGAGGCGGTGCGGGGTCCAGCGGTCCAGGTCCTTGATGTCCTCGGGAGCCGAGCACGGCCGGTCTCCGGGAAGGTGTCCGGTGTCGGGGTCCCGGTCGGGGCCTTGCGATCGGCCCGAGGGGAACGACGCGATGAGCGCCAACGCCCCCGGTTGCGCAGCTAAGGGGCTGCCCGGGGTGTGGCGGTTGCCGGCTCAGGTGGCGGGCGGGGCTGTCGCGTGCCGCGTCTGTTCGGTCAGGACGGTGGTGGCGCGTTCCAGGAGTTCGCAGAGTGAGGCGTGTTCTGCGGGCGTGAACGCGTTCGTGAGCGCGTCTTCGAGGACGATCACCTCCTGGTAGGCGTGGTCGAACAGCGCCCGGCCCTCATCGGTGAGGGTGGCGATCTGCACCTTGCCGTGCACCGGGGATGTCTCGCGGTGGATGAGTTCCTTGTTCTCCATGTTGGTCAGCACGCTGCTCATGGTCTGCTGCGTCACCCCGCAGGAGCGGGCCAGTTGGGCGCCGGACATGCCGCCTTCACGCGAGAGGATCAACAGCACGGTGTACTGCGTCATGGTCAGCCCGTAGGCGCGCAGTACTGCCTCGTGGTGCGCCATCAGTGCCTGCTCCGACCGCTTGATCCGGGTGCAGAGGTCGTTCTCGATCGGGGCTTCCACGGTGTACTCCTATCCATTGACAGGTTTCTGCGTTGACTCAGGAACCTTACATGCGTACTGTTCTCGATTGTAAGGATACTGAGTCAACGCAGAGGGCTGTAACCATGAAGGCTGTCCTTCTCGACGCCGATGACCGCTATCGGATCGCCGAAGTCGATGAACCCACCCCCGGCCCGGGCCAAGTGGCGATCCGGGTGGCCTACGCCGGCATCCAGTGGGGTGACACGATGGTCAGGGACGGCCACTTCCCCTTACCGCGCCCCTTCGTCCCGGGGTTCGAAGCATCCGGGCACATCATCGCGGTCGGCGCGGGTGTCGACACACATCGTGTCGGTGAGGCCGTCACCGCGCTGACCACCTCGGGCGCCTACGCCGAGGTGGTCCTGGCATCCGCCACGCTCACCTTCGGCATCGGCAGCATGCCGCTGAGAACAGCCGCAGGTCTCGGGTGGGGCGCGCCGACCGCCTACGACTTGGTCAACACCGCCGCGCAAGTGCGGCCCGGCGAAAGCGTGCTGATCCACGCCGCCGCCGGCTCGGTCGGCACACTCGCCGCCCAGTTCGCCCGACTGGCCGGAGCAGACCGGATCATCGGTGTGGTCGGCACTGCCGAAAGGGCCGGCTACGCAGCACAGTTCGGGTACGACCAGCTCCTGCTCCGCGAGGAGTTCCCGGCCAAGTTCGGCGACGAGAAGCCCAACGTCATCCTCGACCCGGTCGGTGGGCCGACCCGCACCGCCGGCCTCGAGCAGCTCGCAGCACACGGCCGGCTGGTGGCATACGGCAATCTCGCCACGTACGAACCCGTCCTGGTCAACGCGAACGACCTTCTCATGCACGGCAAATCGCTCCTGACCTACAACAGCAACCTGCTCAGTCGGACCTACCCCGAGCGGCTCGCCGACAGCGCCCGCCGCGCACTGCGCCTCGTCGCCGAGGGCACTGTCCGCGTGGACATCACCACCGAGTACGCCTTCGGGGACCTGGCTGTGGCCGTGCAGCACCTCGCCGAGGGCGCAACCCATGGCAAGAGCATCCTCCGCGTCGTCTGACAACTCGCGGAAAGCGCCTGAGGCGATCGGCGAAGTCCCCATGGCATCGCCCAGTGTCGGGGTGCTGTGGGGACGGGCATCATTGTCCGGGCGCCAGAAGTACGCGAGGCGTGGCAGCGGTCGCCGCGCGCCGGGATGGTGCACCCTACGGGCTTGGGCGTGTTCTGAAAGTGGGGCACGATGGGGTCGACCGCGTACCGATCGAAAGAAGTCTCGTGGTTGACCCCGTGCTGAAGCACGCCCTGAGCCATCTCCGCTTCGTGAAGTCGCAGCAGCCGTTCAATGCCGACCCCGTGGATTTCGCTGACTGGCGGGAGAGGGTCGCGGGGGCCTTGGACGCGTTGGTCTGCGTGCTCGTCTTCGAAGAGGACCGTGCCAGGGCCCGAGCAGAGGCAGCAGCGGCGCTGGAACAGGCTACAGAGGCGCGTCAGACGCCCCACCGCTTCTTGCCGTCCATGAGCAACCGCCACCCGCAGCAGTCTGATCTCATTTGATGCCTCGGACAGGGCCTACTCGCCGAGGATCCGCTCCCACAGCAGCCCGTCCCGCCAGCTTCCGTCGAGAAGGATCGAGGAGTGCGCGACGCCGTACGGGCTGAACCCGTTGCGGCGCAGCACCCGCTGCGACGGCAGATTCTCCAGATTGGTGGACGCCTCGGCGCGGTGCAGCCCGAGTTCGTCCGTCATCACCCGGAGGGCAAGCCCGACGGCTTGCCCGGCGTGTCCTTGATTCTGGGCGACGCTCGCGATCCAGTATCCGACGGAGCCGCGGCGCAGGTGCGGCTGCGGCAGGATGCCTCCGACGGTGACCTGCCCGATCACCAGGTCGTCGGCGAGCACCACGCCCGGCCAGACCGTGCCGGCCCGGTGTCCGGCCAGCAGGCTGTCGATCCGTTCCGCCTGGCCCTCCGGGGTGAAGAAGCCGGCCGGCTGGGCCGGTTCCCATGGCCGGAAAGCCTCGAAGTCCCGCACCCGATGCGCGGCTATCGGGGCGGCGTCGGTGGGCTCGATCAGACGGATCCTGGTGCTGCTGCTCATGGGCTGATCCTCGTCGTGGCGCGTCGGCTGAGTCGGCCAGCCTATGCGGGGGTGCCCGCGCCGCCGAGACTCACTGCTCGCCGGAGGATCGAGTCGATCGCGCAGCTCGTGTTCTCGCCCAACAAGTCCGGATACTGGGTGTCGAGCCGGCACTGAATACGCCCGAGCCCGCCGCGAAGGCCGCCTCACCGGCAGCGGGACTGATGTCCTGGACCGGATCGGGATGAGCTGGGGAAGACTTCCCGAAGCATCCGGACTCTCTTGACAGCGGTCCCGTGCTGATGGAGCACCTGAGGGCCTGTGACGAGCGGGGCCGCCGCCCCCACCCTTCGTCGGCAGCCTTTGGCTCCAGTGCCGGCGGGGCATTGACCTGGCCACCCGGGCAGGAAGCGGGGCCCCTGAGCCCGGGCTGCTCGTCCGATTTCCGGTCCTGGGGTTTGGTAAATGGTGGAGGCGTAGCTCATGGGGGCGTCTTCGATGAAGAAGCGGGAGTTGCGGTGGAAGAACAGGCGTCCCTCTTCGTGGACGATGCGTTCCTTCGAGAGCCCTCAGCGCGGGGCGGCAGACCGCGCCCGTGGATGACGACGCCGATAGGTGCCTGCCCGGCGCGCAGCCAGTCGTGGCGCGAGCAGTTGAGGACCCTGCCGCGGAGGCCGGTGCCCGTCAGGCAGTTGTTGAGGCCGAGGCCGCCTTCGACCGTGAAGCCCGGGCCCGGCACCAGGGCCCCGCCGCGCTGCCGCGGTTCTCAATCCGCTCGAGCGAAGCCGAGAGCCTGGGGAAGAGCCGTCCGGCCACCCGTGCACGGGAGTTCTGTTTCCCCGGTACGCGAGCCGGCTCCCTGATCGGGATCGGGGAGCCCGCGTGGTCGCTACCTCTGTCTGCTGTTCATGCCTGACGCAGTGCGGAGCGGCCCGCGAAGCGCGCCGAGTGGCCCAACTCCTCTTCGATCCTGATGAGTTGGTTGTACTTCGCGGTGCGGTCGGAGCGGGAGAGCGAGCCGGTCTTGATCTGACCGCAGCCGGTCGCCACCGCCAGATCCGCGATGGTGGTGTCTTCCGTCTCGCCCGAGCGGTGCGACATGACAGCTGTCCAGCCCGCTTGGTGGGCGGTGGTGACCGCGGCCAGCGCCTCGGTCAGGGTCCCGATCTGATTGACCTTGACCAGGACCGAGTTGCCGACGCCGGTGCGGATGCCCTCGCGCAGGAGTGTCTCGTTGGTGCAGAACACGTCGTCGCCGGTGAGCTGGCAGCGGTCGCCGACGCGGGCGGTCAGCTCGCGCCAGCCGTCCAGGTCGTTCTCCGCCATCGGGTCCTCGATGGAGAGGACCGGGTAGGCGTCGATGAGTTTGGCCAGGTAGTCGGCGTTCTGGGAGGGAGTGCGGCGCACTCCCTCGCCCGCGTAGTCGTACACCCCGTCGCGGAAGAACTCCGATGACGCCGGGTCCATGATCAGGCCGATGTCCGTGCCGGGGCGGTAGCCGGTGCGCTCGATGGCGGTCATCACGAAGTCGAGCGCCTCCTCTGCGGTACGCAGCGCGGGTGCGAAGCCACCCTCGTCGCCGACGCCCGTGGAGTGCCCGGCGGCCAGCAGATCGCGGCGCAGGGTGTGGAAGACCTCGCTGCCCATGCGGACGGCTTCGGCGAAGGTGTCCGCGCCCACGGGCGCGATCATGAACTCTTGGAAATCCAGCGGATTGTCGGCGTGGGCGCCGCCGTTGACGATGTTCATCATCGGTAGCGGCAGGAGGTGGGCGTCGGCGCCGCCGAGATAGCGGTAGAGGGGCTGGCGGTGGGCCGCCGCGGTGGCTTTGGCGGCGGCGAGGGAGACGCCGAGGATTGCGTTGGCGCCGAGCCGGGACATCGTGGCGGTGCCGTCGAGGGCGACCAGTGCGGCGTCGAGCCCCGCCTGGTCCGCCGCGTCGCGGCCGTGCACGGACGCCGCGATCTCCCCGTTGACGTGGGCCACCGCGCGGTCGACGCCCTTGCCGTGCCAGCGCGCGGAGTCTCCGTCACGCAGTTCGACGGCCTCCCGGGCGCCGGTGGAGGCGCCGGAAGGGACAGCCGCGCGCCCCAGGGACCCGTCCGCCAGGACGACGTCGACCTCGACCGTGGGGTTGCCCCGGCTGTCGATGATCCGGCGGGCGGTGACGGTCTCGATGGCGGCGTTGACGGTTCCGGCTGTGCTTGCGGACATGGGAGTTCCTTGCCGTTGTCCTATGCCGTGGCCCCGGCTGCGACAGCGCTGGCGCTGAGCCCGACAATCCCAAACCATACAGCAATGCTGCTCAGTTTGGCTGTACAGCATTGCTGTGCAGGTCAGGTACGCAGCTTTGCTGACCAACGGGGTAAAGTGCCCTATGCCCACCTCGGAAGCCGCCGCCATCGCCGCCGAACTGCGCACCGCGATGGGCAAGCTCACCCGGCGCGTCAAACACGAGGACCACATCCCGTTGGGTCAGGTCGCCGTGCTCGGTGCACTCGACCGCGACGGCGCCATGACCACCAGTGACCTCGCCGCCGATCAGCGTGTACGCCCGCAGTCGATGGCCCGGGCGGTGGGGCTGCTCATGGAACAGAACCTGATCACGCGCCGGGCGCACCCCACGGACGGCCGCAAGTCGCTGGTCGAGCTGTCGGACGCGGGCCGGGTCGCGCTCGAGGCGGAGCGTGGTCGCAGGGCTGGTTGGCTCGCGCAGGCCATCGAGGCGGAACTCACGGATGAGGAGCAGGTGTTGCTGGCAAGGAGCGCCGCTCTGCTGGAGCGGCTCGCTACACGCTAGGGGTGTCCGCGAAGTCCCGCCGTGTTTTGCAGACCTGGCACTTCCCGAGCTCTCGGCTCCGCTAAAGGCGGGGGAGGCTTCAATCTGCTGCGTTGTCGGATGGGCCAAGTGCGTCCGGTACGAGGCTGATATTCCGCTTTGTGATTGCACACACTTGACCCCGCGGATCACGCTCTTTGGGCGTACGGCGAGCGTACGGCGGGAGTTCGCGGACACCTCTTGGTGCCCCGAATGGCGTGGTTGCCCTGTCGCGATGCCCGGTGGGCCGGCCCGCTTGTCGGGTGGTGGTGTGACTCAGAGTTCGGTGCCGCGGGACGTGGTGCAGATAGCCCTCCTACCCGGCGGCGATGGCGGGCCGGAGGTGGTGGTCACCGGCATGGGCACCTTCACGAACGCGGGCAGGACGAGGCCGTCACCGCTCATGCTGTTGTCGTGAGACTGTCTGGTCGTGCCAGAGATGACGAGTGGGTTGGAGGCGGCCTTGGCTGAGGCGTCGTCTCCTTCGTGGACGCAACGTGCTCGTGCCGGGCGTGACCTTGCTTCCTTCGCTGATGTTCCTGAGGCTGCGGAAGCGTTGATGGGGCTGCTGCTGGACGTCGAGGACACGGTGGTGCCCCGGCAGACGGCGGAGGCTTTGACCCGGGTGGGGGCGGTGGTCGCCATAAGGCTTATCGCTCTCGCTGTTGCCGAGGCAGACGACAACCAGGCCGACTGGCTGCAGACCGGGGTGCATGACGCGCTCGTGAGACCGGGCGGTGTGCCGGGCTTCGCAGCGGCCTACGGGAAGCTCGCCCGGGACCCGGAAGAGGCTGTCCGTCGGGGGGCCGCAGATATCTTGGCGTGGGCAGACGGCCCAAGGATTTGATCTGCGTTCGACCTTCCTTCGGGCTGGTTCATGCAGCCGTCGACTGGGGGAGGCGAGGTTCGTAGAAGACGCCGTCGCGGAGCATGGCGAACAGGACGCTGATGCGTTGGCGGGCGAGGCGGAGGAGGGCTTGGGCGTGGGCCTTTCCGCGGTCGCGATGCTTGTCGTAGTAGGTGCGGGAGGCGGGATCGGCGTCCACGCAGGCGAAGGCGGACAGGAACATGGCCCGTTTGAGCTGCTGGTTTCCTCCTCGGGGTACGTGTTCGCCGTGGATCGAGGTCCTGACGACTTCGTTGTCGGGGCGAGCCCGGTGTAGGAGGCGAGGTGGGCGGCGGTGGGGAAGCCGGTGTCGTCGCCGACGGTGACCAGCAGGACGGCGGCGGTCCTGACGCCGACGCCGGGCATCTAGGTCAGGACCCGAGGAATGAGGGTGTGCCTCCAGCAGGGTGTTGATCTTGGTTTCCAGGGCCGGGCGCTGTTCGTGGACAGCGCCGAGGGAGCGGGCCAGGGACGGCACGACGGTGTCGAGGGTGCCGGTCGCGGGCACGATGACGGTCTGTTCGTCGAGGGCGTCGAAGACATCGTCGATCAGCCGGGCGGCCATGTGCGGGGCCTTGGGCCGGATCAGGTCGACGAGCCGGCGGCGGCCGGCTTTCGTAGCGCGGCCGGGGATCCGTGACGTTTCAGTAGCCAGGTGACGGCCTGGTGGTCGAGCGGGGGCCGAGGACGCGTTCCAGGCTGGGGTGGACCTGCGTGAGCAGGTCGCGTATCCGGTTGCTGGTGCGGGTGGCCTCGGCCGCGAGGTCCTGGTCGAAGCCCGCTAGGGCGTGTTTTAGAAGTCCGGCTTCTTCTGCCGCAGTTCCCCAACATGCCTCTGGCCGGGGTCTCGGCACCGCCGAGGCCGATTGAGTGTGCCATCCCGGTCGTGGTACCACTTCATGGTTCGTAAGATGATCACGAGATGTAACAAGGGGTCGGTGGGCATGGCGCTCGGAGAGCTGGTGAAACTGCGGGCCATGGGCCCCGCAGACGCCGAGGCACTGTGGTGCTGGAACCACGACCCCGAGGTCATGCAGTGGATGGACGACACGTATGCCCAGCCGGTGGAGCGCGTCCGCACGTGGCTGGAGGAGCGCCCCCGCAACACATACGGCGACTTGCTCCTTGGCATCGAGGCGCTCGCCGACGACACGCTCATCGGTCTGATCATGCTGCACGATGCGGCCCCGGAGAAGGGCATCGCGAAACTCGATATCTACCTGGGCGAGAAGGCCTACTGGGGCCGCGGCTACGCCACGGATGCAGTGCGGACGATCTGCCGCTACGGCTTCGAAGACATGCGCCTGCACAAGATATCGCTGACCGTGGTCACCGAGAACCATGCCGCGCGCAAGGTCTACGAGAAGGTTGGCTTTGTTGAGGAGGGCCGGCTTCGTCAGGTCTTCCGCCGTGACGGCAAGTGGTACGACATGTTCACGATGGGTCTGCTGGCGAGCGAGCTCCGCTGAGCCCGATTCAGTAGTGGCTCTGCCATGATCCACTCGTGGGGCGTGGAGATTTGACGAACGAGCAATGGGCCAGGCTGGAGCCGTTGTTGCCAGTGGGTAAGAAGCCAGGACGACCTCCGGTTTGGTCCCAACGACAGCTGATTGGCGGCATACAGGCGGACCCGGACCGCGCCCCCTGGCGTGATGTGCCAGCACGCGATGACGAGTGGGAGGCCGCCTACGGCTTGGTCCGGCGCTGGCAACGCGATGGCACCCGGAAGTACGTCCTCACCCGACTCCAGACTAGGGCTGACGCGCGAGGTCTGATTACGTGGGACGTGAGCGTGGACTCCACAGTCGCCCGTGCCCACCAGCATGCAGCCGGGGCCCGTACGGCAGAGGCACCTCCCCGTCCCCGCCAACTCGCAGGGAGGCGAGTAAAAGGTCAGGTCGGCGTGTGAGAGGCTCTGCCCTCAGCGCGCTGTGGGGACGGCGCGAAGGGGAGTGGAAGCGTGTCGATCGATCCTGCGGATTTCGCAGCCCGCCTGCGAGCGGAGCAGAACGCTCCAGGCCGTGAGGAGACGCTTCGGCGGGAGCGGGTAACCCGACGTCGCAAGGCGCTGCTCGGGGCGGGCGCCGGGATCCTGGTGCTCGGGGGCTTCGGTGTCTGGCTCGCGGGCGCCATGGGTGGGCGGCCCGCTGACGAGCCTTTCGCCCCGCGCATGTTGGACGAGGCGATGTGGCCTGACGCCTGGCCGGCCACCACGAACATCCCCTTCCGGGGCTCACCTGCGGCTGCATGGGAGAACGGAGCCGTCGGGATGCGTCTTCCGCAGTCCAAGGCCGTTGCCGGGCTGACCGACCTGGAGGTGTCCACCAGCCTTCGGTCCGTCCGCGATTTTCTCATCGCGACGAACCTCTCCAGCCAAACCCTCTACGGAGCCAAGCCAGTTGGGGCGCTGAACCTCCTTGCGCCAGGTGATCCTGCACGCGGGGAACTCGAGGCAGCCTTCACAGGTTCGGGAACCGGCCGGGGATCGCTTCAGTTCCTCACTCGGTTTGACGGGGACGAGGTGCAGGTGCTGGCGTCTGAGGGAATGGCTAAGACTGACGGCACGATGACGTACGAGGCCACACCGGCGGGCGAGCTATTGGTGAGGGCTGACTACACCTTCGTCTACGCACTGGTGAAGACGAGCGGAGCAAAGCAGATCAACCCGAACGGCTTCGAAGTCGCCAGGGTAGTGGTCCACCGGCAGCTCGACGTCCTCGTCCGTGACGGAAAGCTACGCACACAGGCGCACACGACGGCGGTAGCCAACGACGACTGCACCGCACCAGCCGACGGGTTTATCCACCCGCTCTTCTACGACGACCTGAAGAAGACCAAGAAGTGGGCGTCAGTCGACCCCTACGCCGAGAAGCACACCAATGCCGCAGCCCCAGGCGCCTGCGTGCGCCCGACCCGGACCTGACTTCTGGGTAAACGGGATGCTCCGCAAGGCTACGGGGGCCTTGGCGCTGGATGTGGCGAGCGTGGTGTTCTACGTGTGCGCTGTCGAAGCGGCGTGTGGGTGGAGGGTTCGCGGGCTTCGCTGTCCGACCCGGACGCGAGCTGTCGTCCTCACGTTGGGCGGGGTCTGTGACACGCACGTATGGCGAAGCTCGCCTGTACCACGGCAAGCCTCGCGTTCTGGTTGATGTCTGGCGGGCGCAGGGGGTGGGCCGTTGAGGTGCGTGGTCTGGCCGAAGCGCGGGGTTTTGAAGCCGGCCGGACAACTTTGCGATGGGATGTCGAGAAGCCGCGTGCGGCTCCGTCCCAGGAGTGGACGCGGCCACAATGGGCTGTGCCTCGCCAAGGAGAAGATGATGGCCAAGTACCTGCTGCTCAAGCACTACCGGGGTGCGCCGGCGTCGGTCAACGACGTGCCGATGGACCAGTGGGAGCCGGAGGAGGTTTCGGCTCACGTGCGGTACATGCGTGACTTCGCTGCTCGGCTTGAGGGAACTGGCGAGTTCGTCGACGGTCAGGCGCTCTCCCCGGAGGGTACGTTTGTCCGCTACGACGGCGAGGGGCGGCCGCCGGTGACCGACGGCCCGTTCGCGGAGACCAAGGACCTGATCGCCGGCTGGATGGTGATCGACGTAGAGACCTACGAGCGTGCGCTCGAGCTGGCCGGTGAGCTGTCCGCGGCTCCGGGTGCGGGTGGCAAGCCGATCCATGAGTGGCTCGAGGTGCGCCCGTTCTACGCCGAGCAGCCCACGGCCACCGAGTGAACGAGTCGCTGCTTCGGGAGCTGGTGCCTGCGGTGATCGGTGTTCTCGTCCGTCGCGGGGCCAGCTTCGCGGCGGCCGAGGATGCCGTGCAGGACGCCCTGGTCGAGGCCGTGCGCGGGCGGCCGGGCGACTCCTGCCCGAGCTCTTGGTTCGGTTCGAGCGGGGGAGGCCCGATTCGGGATCCCAAGGGCTGGCTGGTCACGGTGGCCTGGCGCAAGTTCCTCGACGCTGCCCGTGCTGATACCTCCCGGCGGCGGCGAGAGGAGCTGGTCGAGGCCGAGCCCATGCCCGACGGGGGCGAGGCGGTGGATGACACGCTTCAGCTGTACCTTCTGTGCGCGCACCCGTCGCTGACCCCGGCCTCGGCCGTTGCGCTCACGCTGCGCGCGGTCGGCGGTCTGACCACGCGGCAGATCGCGCAGGCCTACCTTGTGCCGGAGGCGACGATGGCCCAGCGGATCAGCAGGGCCAAGCGGACTGTCTCCGGCGTCCGGTTCGACCAGCCCGGTGACGTCGCCACGGTGCTGCGTGTGCTTTACCTGGTCTTCAACGAGGGCTATTCCGGCGATGTCGACCTGGCCGCCGAGGCGATCCGGCTCACTCGTCAACTGGCGGCCAGGGCCAACCATGAGGAGACCGCGGGCCTGCTGGCGCTGATGCTGCTCCATCACGCACGGCGCCCGGCGCGGACCGGCCCCGACGGCAGGCTCGTGCCGCTTGCCGAGCAGGACCGCAGCCTGTGGAACACCCGACTGATCACTGAGGGCGTCGAGGTGCTCCAGACCGCTCTCGCCCGCGACCGCCTGGGAGAATTCCAGGCGCAGGCGGCCATCGCCGCGCTCCACGCCGACGCCCGGACTGCCGAGGAGACCGACTGGGTGCAGATCGTCGAGTGGTACGACGAACTGGTGCGTCTCACCGACAGCCCGGTAGCCCGCCTCAACCGGGCCGTCGCCGTGGGCGAGGCGGACGGCCCGCGGGCCGGCCTGGCCGCCCTGGCGGGGCTCGACCCCTCCCTGCCGCGGCACGCCGCCGTCGCGGCTTACCTGCATGAGCGTGAGGGGGATCCGGTGACCGCAGCACTGCTCTACGCCCGAGCCGCCCGGTCAGCGCCCAACATCCCCGAACGTGACCACCTCACGCGACAGGCCGCCCGGCTCAATGCGCAGCTGCGCGGTTGAGCGGCGGACCGGTCGGTGGTGCCGTCGTGCTGGTACCGGCGATGACTTCGGTCGGGACCATGCCGATGTCACCGCTTCGGCGGGGCACGGGTTGGGCGCGGCGGCGGCACGGGCCGTGCGGGCGGCGTCGGCCAGGAACGCGTGCATGTTCCGGGTCCGCCAAAACCTCGGGGACGTTGAGCCCGCGCGCGAAGACCTTCCTGCCGCGTCTCGGCCTCTGCATGTGGGTTTTGCCGTAGCTGTACGAGAACGGTGCCGTCCAGGCCGGACCGCAGGGCCGGAAACGGCACTCAGCCTTCGATGGGAATGGTCAACCTTCACTGCGGCAGAACAGTCTCACTCGAACGGCGTCGGCTCACCCCTGCTCGGCGGGTGAGCCCGGGGGAGTGCCGTGCCGGGGGTACCCCCGAGTGGGGCTTGCCCGGTCAGCGGGTGTGTGAGCCGGGGCCTGCCTGATCGGCCACCGGACCGGCCACGGTGACCCCGGCCCGTGCAACCGTGACCGGCCACCGGCCGGACGCGTTAGGCCACGGGGGTGAAGCGGGTGGGTCAGGGGACGTCGCCGGCCCAGTCCCACCGGCCGGGGTCACCGCAGCGTGCTTCGTAGTCCGCGCGGCCGCCGGGCCCGAACTGTCCGTGGTTCGTGATCAGCATGGCTCCGGCGGTGCGCTCCTGGGCAGTGAGCCCGGTGACGTCCACGAGCAGACCGTCCAGCGGTCCGCCGACCAGTTCCACGTACTCGCGTCCGGGCTCGGCATAAGGGGCGGGATCGTCGTGGTCGGCTCCGTAGACCCGTCGGCGCAGCTCGTCCATGCGCGCCAGCCTTTCACTCGTACACCTCCCGCGCCCCTCGATCGGGCGGGGTCTCCCAGGTGAAGGGTGCGGCCAAAATCGAACAAGTGCTCTAATGGGCGGATGGAGTCCTTCCCCTTCCCCGACGACCTGGTCCAGACCCAGCAGGCTTGGCTCGCCGTCTACCACGAGCTCGCCGCACCCCGTCCCCGCCGCACCACCGCGCTGCGCCGCCGTCTGCTGGTCCTGTCCGCCCGGGTCCAGTGGCATCCGTTCTGGTCCACCCCGCCCGGCCGTATCCCCGCGGCCCGGGTGGAACTTCGGCGTCTCGCTCACCGGCAGGGGCAGCGCGAGGCGAGAACGGGATGAGCCGGACGGAGGCTCTGTCCGAGCGGTGCGTGGCGGAACTGGAACTCGATGATGCGGTGGCAGCCGTGCCACTGGAATCTCAGACGTCGCCATCAGCGACGTCGACCACCTCGACCTGGAGGACCCGGCCGTTCTCGGGACAAGGCGTACTCGTCCTGCGGCAACCGCGCCCCTGCGCAGGCGCGTTATCAAGGCCGTCATCCCGGAGGGCGGAGGGACGGGACCAGGCCGCCGGCCCGCGAGCACCTCATCGTGGCCACGGCCCGCGAACTCGCCGAGCACAGGGCTGGGACGCGGTCACCACCCGCCGGCTCGCCGAGCGCCACCCACAGCAGCTGCCTCGGTGCCTCTTCGTACGGCAGAGGCACCCGGCGGCGCCGCCTGTCAGACCCCGCCCGTACCGTCGTAAGCAGATCCCGAAGGGGGGGGGCCTTTGCCCGGTTCACCGCACGTTCGTGGCCGGGTGCTCCCAGAGGACGGGCCAGAACGCACGGGACCCGCCCGGCGAGAGTCGCGAGGCGGGTCCCAGGAAGATACAGACTCAGGCGGGGGTGATGTTCTCCGCCTGGGGGCCCTTCTGGCCCTGAGTGACGTCGAAGTTCACCTTCTGCCCTTCCTGGAGCTCACGGAAGCCGGAGCTGGCGATGTTGGAGTAGTGAGCGAAGACGTCGGGGCCGCCGCCGTCCTGCTCGATGAAGCCGAAGCCCTTTTCCGAGTTGAACCACTTCACGGTTCCGCTGGCCATGTTGTCCTCCAAGGGGGACTGAGAGTCGGTTCCCGCACCTTGCGGGAACCGGAGGTGATCGCCCTGGTCCTCAGAGACTTGCTCGAACAGCACAATCGCCCGCGGACATACGCGCGGGCGACTCCATCGGAACCACGACAGCTGACGCTGACGTTACACCGAACTGCGAACTCGGCCCAGCAGCACGCAGGATGAGTACCGGCCCTGCCCACCGGTGCGGCGACACCGACCCGTCCGTCCCGGCGATGCCGGACCCCATGCCGCCCGCCGCACCACCGGCGGGGCGCCCCTCGCGATCTCCGCATGGCAGTCGCAGCCAGTCCTGGCACCGAGCCGGGATGCTCGAGTCAGGCTCCGGAGCGCCAGCCCAGCGCCGGGGCCAGCCTCGTCGCGATGTCGGTGAGTATCTGCTCGTAGTCCTCGTGTTCGAAGGTGAAGGGAAGCGCGAAAGCCACCTCGTCCACCTCACGGAACGCCGCGTGCGCCTGCAGCCGCTCGGCGATCACCTCCGACGTGCCGACCAGATCGGGCGAGAACATCATGCGCGCCGGGCCCTGTGGCGCCGCGGTGCGGGGCAGCCGCTCGGCGGCGTACCGCTCGTACCTGGCCCGCTGCTCGGGTGATGCCGAGTCGGTGGGGACGACGACCAGCCCCTGGGAGACACGGGCAGCCTCCCCGTCGGGGTGGGCCGCGCGGAAGGCGCGGATGTGCGAGAGCTGGATCGTGGCGAAGTCGGCGGGCTCGTCGTCGGGGCCTTCAGCCTTCACGACGCTGCTGGTCAGCAGGTTCATCCCGTGCTCGCCCGCCCACCGGGCCGACCGCAGGCTGCCGCCGCCGTACCACATCCTCCGGTCCAGCCCCGGTGAGTGCGGCTGCACCCGGTCGGAGAAGACTTCGAAGCCCTCCAGGCCGCTGGAGGCGGTGGCGGATCTGCCCCGCACGAGGTCCAGCAGCCGTTCCACCCGCCCGTAGCCGAAGTCCTCGGCGTCCGCGGTCTCCGGATACAGGGCGTCCTTGACCCGGTCGTAAAACATCGGAGGGCCGATGCTGATACCTGAATTGAGGCGGCCGCCGGACAGGACATCAACCGTGGCCAGGTCCTCAGCGAGCCGCAGCGGGTTCTCCCAGCCCAGCGGCGTAACCGCGGTACCGAGTTCGATGCGCCGCGTTCGTTGCGTGGCAGCCGCCAGGACAGCGATGGGAGAGGAAATGCCGAACTGCAGGTGACGATGGCGAACCCAGGCGCTGTCGAAGCCCAGCCGCTCACCCAGCTCGATCAGCTCGAGCGTGGACTCATGCCCCCGGCCCGGGTCGGTCTCGTCGAAAAGTCCGATGGTCAGGAACCCCAGCTTGCGCAGCGGTCGTGATGTGAGTGGCACTCAGCCCTCCAACGTTGGGTCGCTCAGCCCTACGGGCGTGCCAACAGGAAGGCGCACCGCGATGTTCCCCCCGGAGGGGCATCACTCGCGTGCCGCGCGAACCGCTTGTCACGCAGAACGACGCAGAACGCTGCCCCGAACCCGCCCCGCGCTCATGCGCTGAAACCGCAGAGCTCGCCTTTGGAGTTCGAGCTCATGGTGAGAACGGAACCCAACGCCCCCGACCGGCATTTGATCCAGACTGTTCAATGAGGTTCCCGTGCTGTCCGACTGTTGGCCACTCCACGCGGACGAAAGGCACGTCGTCGCCGCTGGGTGGCCGGCCGGGATCTGCGGGGGATTCCGGCCGGCCGTATGCCTTCCTTCTTGGCTACTCCAGGCCGTAGGCCCGGGTGATGGTCTGCACGGTGCGGTTGCCCGCGGAGTCCCACGCCTCCGTCCTGAGGGTCACGAAGCCGTTGGTGTCCGCCTTCTTGGGGTGTCGGAGCTCGATCCGGAAGGAGTTGCTGTCCTTCCGCCGGACCTTGGCCGACGTCCAGGTGACCCCGTCGTCATAGGAGACGGAGACCTTGGCGCCGTCCATCGCAGTGGAGCCGGTCCAGCCCTTGGCACGGCCGGCGTTCACGGTGAATGAGTACGCCTTCTTGGCCGAGGCCTGGTTGAGGGCGTTCAGCGGCATGTCGTAGTCGAGCTGCACCGCCGGCATCGCCTCGCAGACGGTGGGCGCGGGAGAGAACTCGTCGCAGTCCTCGATCGCCATCGTGGTCGGCGCGGCGGAAGCGAAGTTCCACTCGGTGCGGACCTTGCCGCCCGGGGTGGTGCCCAGGGGGTCCTTGGCGCGCGTGAGCTCCTGGACGAACCGGTAGTCGGCCTTCTCGGGGACCATCAGCTTGCTCGTATCGGTGATCAGGTCGCCGTTGCGGTAGTAGGCCCAGCTACTGACCATGCCTGTCGCGCTGTGCCTGGCGTCGCTGTCCCTGGCCAGCACGACCACGCGCGTCCAGACATCGCTGCGGCAGAAGTTGCAGGGCCCTTGGGCTTCCGCGGTCGGGCGTACCGGCGCGGCGAACCAGTGCTCCTGGTACGTCCTGCCCGGCGAGGCGTAGGTGCCGCGCGGGCGGTTCATCACGCCGTCCTGGGATCTCGTGCCGCGGTACACCGACGGCCTGTAGGCCAGATCGGGGCCCGCCAGCACGTAGTCGTCCCTGCTGCCGCCGACGTTGACCAGCTGCATGGCACGAACCGACGACTCCTGGCCCGGGCCGTACGCGTGCAGCGTCTCCTGGCCGAATGTGCGTACCTGGTCGGAATGGAAGGTGTTCCTGACCCTGGCGAAGTCGCCCGTGTCCGCGCTCCTTGCCAGGCTGGAGGGAATCCTGCCGTCCTCGGCAAATGGTGTCGAGTAGCTGTAGCCCGACTCCAGGACGCCGCTCAGGGCGATGTCGACCTTCCCCTCGGCCAGCAGCGAGCGCAGGCTGCGACCGCTGTCGTAGCTGGTGTTGACGACCGGAACGGTCAGATCCCCGGCGACCTCTCCGATGCCCAAGTGCCCCGGGACAGCGGGCGCCACGATCACGGCCTCGGCCCCGGCCGCCGCGACGCGCCGGACCCTGTCGCTCACCGCGGCCGGGTCGACCGCGGAGATGAGCACGGCCTTGCCCTTCACATCGGGTGCGGCAACGTCCTCGGTGGTGCCGGCGTCGGCCAGTCGCAGCTTCCTGGTGCCCTCGAAACGCTGGGCGAACGCCGGCATCGTGATGGGGACGGCGGTACGTTCCGGTCCGGTGACCGAGAGCTGGGCCAGTGGCTGGCGTTGCGTGAGGAAGGTGAACATCTTCAGCGTTCCGGTGGTGGCCGCGGGGCTGGGGACGGCACCGACCTTCCCGTCGGACCCGTTGAGCAGGCCGGCATCGGCGATGAAGCCGCGGTGGCCGCCGGCCCCGTCGTCGCGGGCGAGCTGCGTCATCCAGGCGGCACGCTCCAGCGGCCGCTTCGTACCGGTGATCCTGACGGTGAAGTCGGTCGCGGTGCTGCCCTCGACCGTCCGGGTCTGGTCCTCGTCGGCGATGTCGATGTCGGGCAGGGCGAACAGGTCGACCGCGTACGTCCGCTTCGGGTCGTCAGGGTCCGCGGTGTATATCACCCCCTCGATCGAATAGCGGCCCACCGGCAGCGAGGCCGTCGTACTGTCCGAGCCCTGCAAGGTCGTCTGATGCCAACCGTTGTTGTCCATGCCGTGGGCGGTCAGCGACACGAATCTGGGTGTGTTGCCGAAGCGGTCGGTGATCCTGACCGTGAGGTCGTGTTGCTCGACGTCCATGATGAAGCCGACCGGAGTGTGCACGGATTGTCCGCTGTCGGCGGTGGCGGTGAGGTGCCCGCTGTACTGGCCCGTCTCAAGGGCATTGGGGTCGAGCGCGACGTTGACCTCGGCGCTCCCGGCTGCGGGGACCGTGACCTTTCCGTCGCTCACCTGCGGGCCGGAGACGGTGACTGTGCCGTCCGTGACGGGGATGCCGTCCTTGCCCTTGACCGATGCGGCCAGCGTCAGTGTGGCGGCGGTGGCACCGGTGTTGCGAAGGGTGACCTTGCGGGTCTCTTTCTCGTAGGTACCCGGCTGCCACTCGACGAGACCGAAGTCGGCGGCCCCGGCCAGTTCCAGCTGCGGGTCGAGCGCGGCCGCGACGTCGACACGTCCGTAGCCCTGCTGGTAGACGGTCTGGGTGGCGGACGTCTTCGAATGAGCGGTCAGGGCGTCCTTGACGCGCTGACCCGACCAGTCGGGGTGGCGCTGCTTGAGGATGGCCGCGGCGCCCGAGACGTGCGGGGTGGCCATGGAAGTGCCGTTGGCCGCCGTGTAGTTGGCGTCGACCGGAGTGCCCATGGACGTTCCGGCGCCGCGGGCGGCGACGATGCCGACACCCGGAGCGGTGATCTCCGGCTTGATCGCCATGTCGCCGATGCGCGGGCCTCGGCTGGAGAAGCCCGCCAAGGCATCGGCCTTGTCGACGGCGCCGACGGTGAGTGCCGCGTCGGCGGTGCCCGGAGTGCCGAGGGTGATCTCACCACTGAGGCCGTCGTTGCCGGCCGCGATGACGAACAGCGCGCCCGAGGAAACGCTGAGCGTGTTGACGGCGCTGGTCAAGGGGTCGTCGCCGGGTGTGGTGTCACGGCCTCCGAGGCTCATGCTGACGACGTCGGCGTCCTGGGCGACCGCCCACTCCATTCCGGCCAGGATGCCCGAGAAGGAGCCGGATCCGTCGTTGGCCAGCACCTTGCCGACGACGAGGTCCGCTCCGGGGGCAACACCCTTGTACGCGCCCGCCGAGGCGGCGCCGCTGCCCGCGATGGTCGATGCGACGTGCGTGCCGTGGCCATGGCCGTCCTGCACCGCCTCACCGGAGACAAAGCTCTGACTGGCGACGATCCTCGACTTGATGTCGGCGTGGTTCAGGTCGGCGCCGGTGTCCAGCACAGCGACCTTCACACCTTTGCCGTCGAAGCCCTTGGCCCACGCCTCCGGTGCGCCGATCTGCGGCACACTCCTGTCGAGCGAGACCTTGGCCTTGCCGTCGTACCAGAGCTTGGTGACCCCGGCGGATCCGGAGGTCGCCGTGCCGTCCGCCTTGCCAGGCTCCGGCCTGACCGACCGCCAGAAACTCTTCGCACCCTCCTTGTCGACGTCGACCGCCGTGAGCCCCAGCCTGGGCATCACCTGTGTCCGCGTACTGGCCGGCAGATCCGCGGTGCGCTGCTTCAGCGCGGCGGCGGACGGCGTGCCCCGGAAGTCAAGGATCGCCGGGAGTTCATCGGTTCTCGCGTCGCCGTAGCCGTCCTCGAGCAGCCGCGTGACATTGAACAGTTCACGGTCGACGTTGCCGGAGGCGACGACCGCCAGGGAGTCCTCGGGGTAGACGTAGAGGTCGCCGTCCGGCCCGTTCATGATCTGGAACCGCTCCGAGGAGCCTGTCCCGGAAAGCATGGTCACCGACTGCTTTCCGTCGGCGTCGGTCGTCACGGCAACCTTGTCCCCGGTGATCAGCGTGACCTCCGATGCGGTCGCCGGCGGGTTGGACAACAGGCCGGGGGCATCCCGCGACGGTGACGCCGAGGCCGCGCCCGGCAGGGTCGTCAAAGACAGGGCTATGGCCACGGCCACCGCCCCGCAGACGGCGCCCGAGCGCCGCCGTCCATTGGGAGGAATGTGCATCAACTTCCCTCGCTGTTCGAGAAAATGGCGTGCCAAAGGCCCGAGGCTCGTTCGGCTCGGATGAAAAACACCTAGGCGTTCGTAGCGTTGCCCGCGACACCCAACTTGCCATGACGCGCACCCGTCAAGGACGTGTGCGGTGGCGGCTCTCCGCCAAGGCACAAAGCCGCCATGCCGTCCGGTAGTCAACCAACGGCCTTCGAATACAGACTCGTCGCCGCACCCGGAACCACCCTTCCCCGGGTGCCCGAGGAGTACGTCGATGATCAGACTTTCCATGGGCGGCGGGAGAGCAGGGCTGCTCGCTGCGGGCATCTCGTTGGTGCTGCTCTCGGCAGGGCAGACCGCCGCTGCCGGGAACGCCGCCAATGCAGTGCCCGACACCTTCAAGGGGTCCCCCGCCTCGAGCGCGACCGTCGTGCTTGTCACCGGCGACCGGGTCACCGTCACCGAACTGGGCGGCGGCAAGAAGACCGTCACCGTCGAGCGGGCCAAGGGCGCGACCGGAGCCGTACGCAGCGAGATATCCGACGGCCGGATCACGGTCATCCCCGACGAGGCCCGTCCCTACCTGGCATCCGGTGCCCTGGACAAGCGGCTGTTCGATGTCAGTGGTCTCATCGAGCAGGGCATCACGGACGAGTTGCCACTGATCGTCACGCATGGCAAGGGCGCGCGCGCCGCCACGCCGCGCGGCACCGAGACCGTCCGCGCACTGCCCAGCATCGGGGGCGCGGCGGTGGAGGCGACGGATCCGGCCGCGTTCTGGCGGTCGTTCACCTCGCCCACCACCCGCTCCACGGGTGGGAAGGTGTGGCTGGACGGCCGGGTCGAGGCCACCATGGCCCAGTCCAACGCCCAGATCGGCTCGCCGAAGGCGTGGGAGGCCGGGCTCACTGGCAAAGGCGTGAAGGTTGCCGTCCTCGACACCGGGGCCGACCTCACCCACCCGGACCTGGCCGGCCGAGTTGCCGAGTCCAAGTCCTTCATCGAGGGCCAGGAGGTCGCCGACCGCAACGGCCACGGCACCCATGTCTCGTCCACGGTCGGTGGCAGCGGCGCCGGTTCGGACGGGCTGGAGAAGGGTGTCGCGCCCGGCGCGGACCTCGCTGTCGGCAAGGTGCTCAGCGACGCGGGTTCCGGCACCGAGTCGCAGATCATCGCCGGAATGGAGTGGGCCGCCAAGGACATCGACGCGAAGATCGTGTCGATGAGCCTCGGTTCCTCCGAGGCCAGTGACGGTACCGACCCGATGGCTCAGGCCGTGAACACGCTCAGTGCCGAGACCGGCGCGCTGTTCGTCATCGCTGCCGGCAACCGCGGCGCCCCGGGCACCATCGGCTCGCCCGGCGCCGCCGACTCCGCGCTGACGATCGGCGCCGTCGACTCCGCCGACAAGGCGGCCAGTTTCACCAGCCAGGGCCCCCGCTTCGGCGACCAGGCCCTCAAGCCCGACCTCTCCGCGCCCGGCGTCTCCATCCTCGCCGCCCGCTCCCAGCTGGTTTCCGGCACCGGTCTCTACACCTCGATGAACGGCACGTCGATGGCGACGCCGCACGTCGCCGGTGTCGCCGCGCTGCTCGCCGAGAAGCACCCCGACTGGACCGGCGCGCAGCTGAAGAACGCACTGATGTCCTCGTCGAAGACGCTCTCCGCCTCCTCGTACGCGCTCGGCGCCGGCCGGGTCGACGTGGCCGCGGCGATCACCGCGAACGTCACGGCGACCGGCTCCGCCGACCTCGGCTTCTTCTCCTGGCCGTACGAGGCGAACAAGCCGGTCACCAAGACCGTCACGTACACCAACTCCGGTGACCAGCCGGTCGAGTTGAGCCTCGCCGTCGAGGGCGCGCCCGCAGACGTGGTCGCCCTCGCCGACACCACGCTCACCGTCCCGGCCCACGGCAGCGCGCAGACCACCGTCACCGGTGACGGCGCGAAGGCTCCCGTCGGCAACCTCTCCGGCCGGATCGTCGCCTCGGCGGGCGGCGCCGCCGTCGCCCACACCGCGATCGGCCTGGTCAAGGAGGAGGAGCGCTACACCCTCACCGTCCATGTGAAGAACCGGGACGGCGCCCCGACGCCCGCCAACCTGGGCGTGAAGCGTCTCGCGGAGGGCTCCATCCCCTTCCCGGCGACCGTCGGCGAGTCCGGCACGCTCGAACTGCGGCTGAAGCCCGGCACGTACACGGTGGACACCTTCCTCGACGTGCGCGGCTCCAAGGGCAAGGACTCGCTCGGCCTCGGCCTCCTGACCGACCCCGAGATCGTCCTCGACCGCGACCGCGAGATCACCCTCGACGGGCGCAAGCTCAAGGAGATCCGGGCCGAGGTCGACCGGCGGACCGAGAGCCGTCAGATCCTGATGGAGTTCGACCGCGAGGCGAACGGTGCCTCGTACGGCGCCGCGGTGCAGGTCCCGATCAAGTACGACTCGCTCTTCGCAGCCCCCACCCGCAAGCCCGCCACCGGCACCTTCGAGTACCGGACCGTCTGGCGCCTGGGCAAGCCGATGGTGGAGGCGAGCGTCGGCGGCGACCGGCTCTCCGGCGCCACCATCCAGCCGGGCACGACCCTGCTCGAAGGCCGCTCGCGGCTCGGGCTCGTCGACGTCGGCACGGGCACGGCCGCGGAGTACACGGGCAAGAACGTGAAGGGCAAGGCCGTCCTGGTCCGGGCCGGCGCGCTGACGCCCGTCGAGGTCGCGCAGGTCGCCCAGGACGCGGGCGCCGCCCTCCTGTTCGTCACCGACGACGCGCCCGGCCGGCTGAACACCTGGTTCGGCACGGCGCAGTACGAGGACCGGCCCCTGGCCGTCGCCACCGTCAACGCGGCCGACGGGGCGCGCCTCGCGTCCGCCGCGGCGCGCAAGCAGTCCGTGGATCTGAACGGCACCCGCTTCACGCCGTACACCTACGACCTGTCCGAGGGACACCCGGGCGCGATCCCGTCCGACCTGGTCTTCAGGCCGGATGACGACGAACTGGCAACCGTTCGCTCCACGTTCCACATGCCGACGGGCCGTCAGGAGCTCGGCGGCGAGTTCCGCTACTCGATCACCGACACCTTCCCGATCGGCTTCGGCTTCAAGGAGTACATCTCCTTCCCGACCGAGCGCACCGAGTACGTCTCCACCACTCGCGGCCAGAACTGGCACGAGACGGTCGACCTCGAGGACTCCCTGGAGCAGCGCGGCGGGATCAACTCGTACCGCGGTGACACCCGCACGGACCGCGAGTGGTTCAAGCCGGTCTGGCACCCGTGGCTGGGCACCGGCCTCGGCTGGGGACAGGAGCGGTCGGGCAACAACCTGCAGTTCAACACCCCCGGCTGGGGCGACTCGGGCCCCGATCACACCGGCTTCGGCAACGTGTGGAACGACGACACGATGACCCAGTTCACCGAGGTGTACGTCAACGGCACCCGCGTCGACCGCAAGATGAGCTCCGGCGCCTACGCCCGGAACGTCCCGGCCGAGGAGGCCGAGTTCAAGGTCGTCACCGACACCACGCTGGACCCGGCGCGCTGGCGGCTGTCGACCAAGGGCCACTCCGAGTGGACCTTCCGCTCCAAGGAGACCCCGGTCGGCAGCTGGACCTTCCTCCCGCTGATCAACCTCGGCTTCGACGTCGACACCGACCTGAAGGGCGATGTGCGCGGTGGAAGCCGCCTGCCCGTCGGGATTTCGGCGGAGTACGTGAAGGGCGCGCCGGACACCGGCACGATCGGCGGTGGCACGCTGGAGGCCTCGTACGACGACGGCAAGACCTGGCAGAAGGTGGCCCTCAAGAAGTCGTCGCGTGGAACAGCCTGGACAGGTGAGGTGCGGGTGCCGGACGGCGCGCAGTTCGTCTCCTTCCGGGCGGGCGCGACCGACGACCGCGGCGGCGCGGTCAAGCAGGAGATCATCCGTGCGGTGGGCGTGAAGTAACCGCGATCCCCGGCAGTAGATGAGGAAGGCCCGGTTCCGCGACGAGCGGTTCCGGGTCTTCCTCCTTCCGTGTCGGGCTCCGGATGTTGCGAAGCCGGTACTTGCGGCCGGCGGGTCGGCGCCTGGCCCGCGGGAAGCTCGCCCGGGATCCGCAAGAAGCTGTCCGTCGGGGGGCCGCAGAACGCCTTGGTCTGCGGTTGTGCCCTGTACTCCCTCGTGCGAGTGCGGGAAGCATGGCGTCCGATGGCTGAGGGTCTGGCTGTCCTGCTCTCGTCATGGCGTCAACGGGAAGGCTGGATTGGCCTTCGTGTGGGTTATGGCGCTTCCGGCCTTGGGTGACGATCGAGGAGGCTCAGGGGCCCCTTCGCCCTGGGGCTGGGAAGGCGTAAACGTCGCTTTCCGGATGATCTGCTCGGTCTATCAGTTTGTGTGTCTGTTTGGTTGGTCTCGTTGAGGCCGAAGTACCTGACGCAACGACGAACTGAGAGGCACGTGCATGGCTGATTGGAAGAACATCTCCGGTGGGCTCTCGACGATCTCGGTCGGGTCCAGGACGCACGTCTGGGGTGTGAACAGCAGCGGGCAGATGTACCGGTTCACCGGCCACGACGCGAACCCCTGGGTCGGCATCCCCGGGACCGCGGTGGACATCGGCGTGGGTGCCGACGGCACCGTGTGGCACGTCAACTCCGCAGGTGGCATCTACCGGTACACCGGCGACCAGGGCGCCGTGAACTGGGTCAACGTGACAGGCGGCCTGACCCGGATCTCGGTCGGGTCCAGGACCCATGTCTGGGGCGTGAACGCCAACGGCCAGATCTACCGCTACACCGGCCACGACGCGAACCCCTGGATCGGCATCCCCGGGAGCGCGGTCGATATCGGGGTGGCCGCCGACGGAACTGTGTACCGCGTCGACTCCGCCGGAGCCATCTTCCGCTACACCGGGGACCAGGGATCCACCGACTGGGTCAGCGTCTCGGGCGGCCTGACCCGGATCTCGGCCGGGTCCAGGACCAACGTCTGGGGCGTGAACGGATCCAACCAGATCTACCGCTACACCGGCCATGACGCCAACCCCTGGGTGGGGATTCCCGGGAGCGCGGTCGATATCGGCGCAGCCGCCGACGGCACCGTGTGGTGCGTCAACTCCGCCGGCGCCATCTACCGCTACACCGGCGACCAGCCAAGCTGACCCCCAGCCGCACAGCACGACGAGGGCCCGGCCGAACCGGGCCGGGCCCTCCCCGTCCCCAGCAACACAACAGCGGCTTTGTCGAGCAGTGGTGGCTCCGGCACACGCGGTCGCCCCATCCTCCTTCGTCCGGCCGCACCAGGGCGCTGTCAGCCGGGCCTGATAGCAATAGCGTCATGATCAGCAGTGATGACATAGGAGCCCTCGCTCAGGGCATGACGAGTCGTTTCGTGGGCTTGCTCTGGAGCGAAGAGGACATGCGCCGCCTCCTCGGTGGGCTCGGGTGGCAGTGGGCCGGCGAACCCGGTGCCTCGGCGCGGGCGGTGACTGGTCTCCGAGGCCAGGACGGCAGGCTGGTCCCTGTGGGGCCCGTTGAACGGGCATGGGCTCCGCTGCAGGAATACCTGGAGCTCGTGGTGCCGCTGAGCCGTCCCGCTCCGGATGCGCGTGCACAGGCCGAGGAATTCAGACGGGCGGCCGACGCGGTGCGCACAGTGCTCGGCGACGCGACGTACGTCGGCAGCCATGGCAGCACCGAACCCTACGGACGACGCGAGGGGCGGCCCCTGTGGGGCAGCCCGTTCCTGCGCTGGCGCCACGAGCGGGTGACCCTGGAACTCCGGGCCGGGACCGCCGGACCGGAGCTCGTGCTCCAGCCCAGCGAGCCGTGGGAGTCCTGGTACGCACAGGGTGGGCAGGGATTCGTCGGCGTCCTGGAGGACAGTGGAGCATCACTGGAGCACCCGCGGTGGGAACTCGCCGACGGCTGGGACACCCTGAAAGTCTCGATCGGCGCCTTCCTGCGGACGCTGCCCGCAGTGACGTTGGCGACCGGGATATCCCATAACCTGTCCCTGTACGGACAGGTCGGCGACGACGCGCCCATCATGTTCGACATCGTCTGCGAGGACCGGCTCTACCTCGGGTATTGCGAGTACTTGGTCCAAGAGGCCGCACGCGGCGAGAACGCCGCCAAGCTCGGATGGACCCCCCGCGAACTGCTGCCCACTGGGCACATCCGGCCCGAGAACGACGGCAAACCACCGTGGCGCATCGACGCGGGAGGACTCGGAGACGTAAAGGCCGCGGAGATGGCCGCCCTCATCGTGCGCACCGCCCAGGCCGCCGGCGTCACCGAGGCAACCGGCCTGACCATCGGCGAAGAGGGTACGTACCGTCGGCCGTACAACCTCCACTTCGCGGGAATCCCGCTACGCACCGGCTGACTGTGGGCCAGGGCACGACGACCATGTCCGTGTCCTCAGGCCCATGGACTGCCTGCCCGAGCACGTTCGAGGCCAGATCATCGAAGGACTTGGCCCCATCAGCGACCGGACCGGGCCCATGGCCCCGAGCCGCCCCTCTGGACAGCCCGCCCCTGTCCTTCCAGTACGCCGCCGGCGGGGGAGCGAGGGGCTTGTCGCTCCGCCCATTCCCACAGTCGGACCAGCGTCCCGCAGGTGTCGAATACCTCGTCGCCTGGGAAGGGCCTCCGACAGAGGTAGGAGCAAGGGGCTGGGCAATCCTCATTCTCACTGCCCACGGGCGGTTCTCGCCTACCTGATCGCCAGTCGGACGGGTCACTCACGAAGGCCCGAGCCTATGGCCCAACGGGCTCGAGCCGCAGCCATTGGGTCGGCCAGGGTGCTGGCTCGGCCGGTCCGAACCAGACCCGGACGTCCTCCCCGGTGCGTACGGGCAGACGGGGATAGTCGTTCTCGGCGTGCTCGGTGCGGTGCAGTGCATGGCCCGGCCCCAGGTGCCGGGCGGCGTACGCATCGAAGCCGGGTGCTTCGGTGGGGTGGCAGACGGTTGCGAGCACTTCGCGTGCACCGAGCGGAGGCGTGAAGCCCGGGCCGCGCAGCAGCAGGACGTCGTCGCTGTCGACCATGGTGGCGTTGGCCGCATCGCGGTGCTCCCGCCAGGCCGGGCCGGTGTAGAACGCCTCCAGCGCGCGGCGGCGGTGCGCCATGTCGGGGAAGGCGCGCAGCCAGACGAAGCGGTCGGGGTCGTCCAGGTCGCGGAAACGGCCGCAAACGGTGATGCCGGCCGCCTGCTGGCCGATGACGAACTCGCGCTCGAACAGCTTGATCAGCGTCTCCCGGGCTCCGGGGCGCAGGGTGTATTGACGGAGTTCGGCAATGCTCATTCGCTGACCCGCCCGGTGCGGGTGAGGTCCATGGTCCAGTTGAGCTCCCAGGTGCGGCCCTCGTCGGCTGAGAACTCCTGCTCCCAGCGGGCGGTGTCCAAGCCGAGGCGATGCCAGGTGAAGTGCACCCGGATCGGGCGGCCGTCATAGGTGTCTTCGCCGTGGAAGTCGCCGCGGTCGCCGGTGAAGCCACCGACCACGGGTGGATCAAGCCGGCCCGTCCGGCTGTCGGACCAGTGGATCGACCAGCGTTCCGTCTCCCGGTCGAAGAGCCGCAGGGTCAGGCCCTGGCGGCCGAGGGTCGGAAAGGTGATCTCGTCGATGTTGCCGGCGCCACCGAACAGCGGCCGGACCACCGCGTATCCGGGGAACTCCAGCCAGGTGGCGGAGCCTGAGCCGAGCGGTGCGGTGAGACGGCGGTTGGCCACGTCCCAGGAGCCGTGCAGGAAGTCGAAGTTGTCCATGCGCCGCAGATTAGAGGCGCTCCACTGACATCTTCTGTCAGTGGATACTGGGCGGCATGCGCGCGAGCCGACTGGTCACCCTGCTTCTGCTGCTTCAGAACCGGGGTCGGTTGACGGCACGTCAACTGTCGGAGGAATTGGAGGTTTCCGTCCGCACGGTCTACCGGGACGTCGAGGCGCTCGCCGCCGCAGGCATCCCGCTGTACGGCGACGCCGGTCATGCGGGCGGCTACCGGCTGGTCGACGGCTACCGGACCCGGCTCACCGGACTGACCACGGACGAGGCGCAGGCCGCGTTCCTCGCTGCACTCCCTGGTGCCGCTGCCGAGCTCGGCTTCGGCGAGGCGCTCGCCACCGCCCAGCTCAAGCTGCGGGCCGCCCTTCCGGCGGAGCTGCGCGAGCACGCCGGGCGGATCCAGGAACGGTTCCTGCTCGATGCGCCCGGCTGGTACGGCGACGCCGACCATGCGCCTCACCTGGCCGCGGTCGCCGCGGCGATGTGGGAGCGGCAGAGGGTGGCACTGCGGTACCGGCGCTGGCGGGCGCCGGAGGAGATCGAGCGACGGGTGGAGCCGTACGGGCTCGTCCTCAAGGCCGGCCGCTGGTACCTGGTTGCCGGCGGGCCGTCCGGGATCCGCACCTATCGGGTCGACCAGATCTTCAGAATCCGGCCGCTGGAAGAGGAGTTCGCCATCCCGGACGAGTTCGACCTGGCCGCGCACTGGGACCGCTATCTGACCGATTTCCGAGCGCGACTGCATACCGGGGAGGCTCTGGTGCGGCTTACCCCGCAGGGCGCCCGCCGCCTCGGCGTGACCCCCATGGGTGACGGATGGACGGAGGTTCAGGTGCCTATCGAGTCGATCGACCACGCCCACGGAGAGTTCCTGAGGCTGGGCACCGACATCGAGGTCATGGCACCGGCCGAACTCCGCGATCGCATCGCCGAAACGGCACGAACCCTGGCCACCCGCTACGAGGGGTGACCCGTGGGGAAGAGGCTCTGCCGACCCGGGCACCGGCCACACCCGCACATGAGTGCAAGACCCACTGTGTCTCGGCCGGGTGAGAACTACGGGTGCGCCGTGGATCACGCCCGGTAGAGCGCATACCCCAGATACGTGACGATCGGGTTGCCCTCCGGCTCGAGGACCATGTCGACGAGCTCCGGCAGCTGATCGTCGGTCAGCGTGCCACGTCTGCGCCCGCGCGTGGCGCGCACCAGACTGCGTGCGTCGCGCGGCTTGAACGCGGAGACGTCCTTCGCGGTCAGGCCTGCCCGGTCGAGGGCTTCGGCGAGCTCTGCCGGGCGGCGCAGCCGGTGTGCGACGTAACGGCCGCGGGGCATGATTCGTGTACCCGGGAAGGCTTGGAAGGCGCCGAGGTAGATGAGGCGGGACACGGGGGTGCGGTTCACCGTGTCGTAGACGAAGGCACCGCCGGGGCGCAGCACGCGCGCCGCTTGTGCGAGGACCTCGTCCGGTCTTTCGGTGATTTCGAGGGTGTCGGCGCAGTACACGAGGTCGAAGGAGTCGCCCGGCAGGTCGAGTTCCTCCGCGGGCGTCGTCAAGTACGTGACGCCAGGAACATCGTCCGTGCCCCTGGCGAGGGCCGTCGCGGCGGGGGACGGGTCGGCGGCGACGACTTGGAAGCCGAGCTGGGCGATGCTGCGGGCCAGAAGGCCGCGCCCGCTGCCGATGACGAGCGCCTGGCTGCCGGCGGCCGCGATGCCCAGTTCCCCGAGGGTGCGCCGCAGGTACTCCATGCGTACGGACTGAAGGGTTATGGCCCGGATGTGGCGGCCGTCGATGGCCGAGGCGGAGTCGAGGGCGATGTGCGGGGCGGCGGTCATGGCAGGCTCCCTCGAGGGTCCGGTCAGGTTCCCTGAAGGAACCTAGCATCGAGGACGATCCTGGCTCAGGGCATGGGGGGAAGCTTGCCGACGATCTTGTCGACCCGGTTGCGCGGGCCGACGATGCTGACTGCGCAGTACTCGATGTCTACCAGGTAGGTGGAAGGGCTAGGCAGACGTGCGGACCTGCGACGCCGGTTCTGAACTTAGTTCGCCGGGTGCGAGAGGTTCGAGGGTTTCGGCGGACGTGATGCGCTTGTCGTGGGAAATCCGCGGCATCCGTCCGGAGCGGGGGAAGAACCGCGGCGGCAGACACATGGTGATCATGCCGGTGAGAATCAGTGCGCCGCCGGCCCATGCCACCGGCGAGAGGTGCTCGTGGAGCAGGAGCACGCCGATCAGCGCAGCGGCCAGGGGCTCGGCGAGGCTGAGGGTTCCGGCCGTGGTCGCGCGCACCTGGGTGAGGCCTGTGGTGAACAACCAGTAGGCGAGGGCGGTGGTCGCCACGCCCAGCCAGGCGATCAGGGTGAGGGTGGCGCCCTGCTGCACGGGAGCGGCGCCGTTGACCATCCAGGGTGCCAGGGGGACGGCTCCTGCGAGCAGGGAGAGCGCGGCAAGTCCGGGCAGCTGGGCAGCGGGAGCGACAGCAGCCAGCTTCTTGGCGAAAACGGTGTACAGGCCGTAGCAAATACCGGCCGCCACGGCCAGGAGCAGACCCAGCGCGTCCACCCCCGTGCTCCCCGGCGCCAGCAGCAGGGCGCAGCCGGTGACGGCCGCGGCGGTGCCGGCCGTCCAGACGGCTGTCATCCGTTCCCCGGTGACCCACCGGGCACACAGGCCGATCGCCGCGGGGGCGACGCCCAGGGCGACCACCGTGGCCAGGGCCGCCCCGGTCCGCGCCACCGAGGACAGGAGGGCCGCCTGGAAGACGCCCGTAGCCACTGCGCAGATCAACAGGGGGCGCACCACCGTGCCCGTGGTCAGGGCCCGCACGGTGTTCCGGCGGACGGTGAACATCCCCAGGATCAGCCCGCCCACGACCAGCCGCCAGCCCCCCAGGGCCGTCGGCGTCATGGGGCTGGACGCCAGCACCTGAGCGGGGCCGACCGTGCCCCACAGCACAGCCGCGCCAAGCACCAGCCCCGCACCGAGCAACGGGCCGTTCGTTCGTGTATCCATAGCCAGCGACACTAAGCAAATCCTCAAGCAAGACAGTCAGTGGCCGCACTTCGTACGCCGTAGTGTCGATTTCATGGAACTTGATGCACTGGACCTGGCCCTTCTGCGGGAGCTGCAGAACGATGCACGGCAGACCAACCGCGACCTCGCAGCCAAGACCGGGGTCTCCCCCTCCACATCGCTCGAGCGAGTACGGCTGCTGCGCGAGCGCGGCGTGATCACCGGCTACCACGCCGCCCTGGACCTCGACGCGGCCGGCCGGCCCGTCCAGGCACTCATCTCGGTGCGCATCCGGCCTCCGGCCCGCCCCGTCATCGAGGGGTTCCGGGAATGGGCCGCACGCCTGCCGGAGGTGATCGGCCTGTTCGTCACCTCCGGAACGCACGACTTCCTCCTGCACATCGCCGTCTCCGACGTCGACGGCGTGTACGCCTTCGTCATCGACCGCCTCACCGAACGCAGAGAAGTCGCCGACGTACAGACCACCATGGCCTATGAGCACGTCCAGTCCCGCTGCATCGAGCCGGCAAGCCCCGATCGGCCCCGCTTCTCACGCAGAGCCCGCTGACAGGCCGGCTCTGCTTCGGGCCACCGTGCCGCGAACCACACCCCGCGTGGCGGACTGGGCCCTGGACTCCTCCCACGCCTTGCAGTCGTAACGGTTGTCCGCGGGAGCCGTTCGATCGCGACCATGGCTGCGTCGTCGCCGAGGTTGCCGCCTGCATGGTGCAGAAGGTCTGCGCACAGATACTTCAGGAGTGCCTCGGGGCCGTCCTTGCGCCATGGTGCCGATCCCGAGCGGCGGGGCTGGTTCTTTGGCGTCGAGTGCACGCACATCGCCGGCGCGGAGAAGCAGGGGCGGCGGATGCCCGCAGCTGACGAGGCGAAGCACCGCAGAGGCATGGGGAATGTCCAGCAAGGCCGCCGTGACGAAGTCTCGGCGATGTTTTCGTCCTCGGTCTCGTGCCGGGAGTCGATCTTATGTGCAGCCACACTGGTTTCCAGGCGGGCTACCAGATCGGGCAGGTGCGCCTCCTCGAGGGGCGGAGCTCGGAAGGCGCCCAGAACCCCGGCGGCGCTGCTGATGGCGTCGAGGCCCTCACGCTGAGCTGCCTCGGCTACCGAGCGCAGCTGCACCACCGATCAGCGCGCTGAGACGACAGCCCGATCCACGCCGATTACGCTGGAAAGTACCTTTTACCCCCATCGGCTTCGGCTCCAAGCGCCGAGACGCCGTCCGGAACGGCATCTGGGCGAAGCCTCGCCAGGGAGGCGCAGCGTATGGCTCACGAGCAGATTCCCGGTATTGATCCCACTGTGCGGCCGAGTGGGGACGGGTGCGTGGAGTGCCTGGCAGGCGATGGACCGGGGTGGTGGTTCCACCTGCGGCGCTGCGCGGCGTGCGGGCACATCGGATGTTGTGACTCCTCGCCCTCGCAGCACAGCACAGCGCATGCCCGGGAGGCCGGGCACCCCTTCCTGGTGAGCTTTGAGCCGGGCGAGTCCTGGTTCTGGAACATTGAGACCGACCAGTACTACCAGGGCCCGCCACTGACAGCGCCCACCTCGCACCCGACTTCGCAGCCGACCCCGGGGCCGCGGGACAAAGTTCCGACGGACTGGCAGCTTCACCTGCACTGACCTGGCCGCGACGCTCCGGGACCAACGGGTGATCCTTTTGACATGCTCCGGGCTGCTGGCAGGGTGGTAGATGGGACCAATGTTGGGAGGCTTGACATGGCATCCGGTTCGGCATGGCGTTCCACAGCGCGGCAACTTCCGCTCAGACTCACAGTCGGCGTGTTCTTCCTGAACTCCGGGCTCTCGAAACGCGGTGCGGACGAGGCAACCGCCGCGAGGCTGCAGCAGTTCGCCGCCACTACCTATCCGTCTCTGGGCGCCCACGACACCCAGAAGTTCGTCCGGCTGCTCTCTGCCGGAGAGGTCGCCGTGGCCACCACGCTGCTCCTGCCGGTCATCCCTGCCGCTGTCGCCGGGGTTGTGCTGACGGCATTCTCCGTGGGCACCCTGGGGCTTTATCTACGTACGCCGGGGATGCGACAGGAAGGCAGCCTGCGGCCGACTGAGCAGGGAATCGTACTGGCCAAGGACGTCTGGATGCTGGGCATCGGGCTCTCCCTCATCGCAGAGAGCTTGAAGGAACACCGGTGACGCACCACGAGCACGCCGGCCCCACCGCTGCCGTACACGCTCCGTGACCCGCCATCGGACCTATCTTGGTTGAAGGGGCAATACGGTCAGGGGCGCACATGGCTACGACCAAATGGTTCTTCGAGCCCGGTCATACCGCTGCGGAATTCCGCGCCAGGCACATGATGGTCAGCTACGTGCGCGGGCAGCTCAAGAACATGCACGGGTTGCTGGAGGTCGATCCCGACAAGCCGGAGAAGGCCCGCGTCGAGGCGACGGTCGACGCGAGCCAGGTGTACACGGGTCAGCCCCAGCGCGACGTCCACCTCCGCAGTGGCGATTTCTTCGACGTCGAGCATCACCCGACGTGGACGTTCGTCGGGTCGCGCATTCATCAGGTGAGCGGAACCGAGTTCGAAGTCACCGGAGATCTCACGGTACGTGGCGTGACACGCCCCGTAACCTTCGACGTCACTTACTTGGGGCAGTGGGACACACCTTGGTGGGAGGAGGGGCGGGATCTCGGGCCCAGGCGACGCGCCGGCTTTGCCGCCACGACGCGTATCAATCGAAAGGACTTCGGGGTGAGTTGGAATGACAACGTCGACCGCGGCGGAGTGGTCGTCAGCCCCATGGTCGATGTCATGGTCGACGTCGAGGCCGTCCTCGAGCCTGGTGAAACGGCCGCATGAACTCGACCAACTCGGCTGCGACCGGAAACGACTGAGCCGCGAACGACAGCACCGGGTGTGGCTTGCAAGCTCCTTTGCACAGACAGGGTCACCGAAGCGTGACCGTTCACGGCCCCAGTAGTGGTGGGCTCTCGTATTGAACTGTCGCGTGTTGGCACGTCCCGTTCTGGAATTGCTACTGATCGTGACGTCTGGCGGGGGCGAGGTTGATGTCAGAAGGATCCGGTTGGATTAGCCCGTGACTGTCCATGACGTAGCCCGCCGACTTCCCACCATCGCTGACCTGCGGGACCTGTGCCGCTCGCTTGCGATGCTCGACGCGATCCTGAGCCCGGACTGGGAGAGCCGGTACTACTCCTTCGACGCCACTTGGGCAGAAGGCGAGGAGGTGGCCTCGATGCGCAACGGGTCAGGAGACGAGTACTCCATCGTGTTCTCGGCGGCCGGGGTCTATGCCCGCGGCTTCGGCCACGAATCGCAGATGAGCCCATATGGCCACGATGGCGAGCCCTGGCCGGGAGTGATCGATGACGTTCCCGATGTCTTCAAGCCCTTCGTCAAGGAGCCGACGTTCACCGACGAGGACGGGGTGCCCGTCGTGACGGCCTGCTTGTGGCGGGAGGCGACAGACGATCAGTGGCACCACGGCGCGATCGACTTCCCCTCGAACCATGCCGATCCTGATGGGGCGACGGGTCTGTTCCAACTACTGGTCGACCGCTCACCCGAAGCGTTCCAGCGCTTTGCCGAGGACTATTACGAGGTCTCTGTGGATCTGGAAGCGGTGAGTGACCTGTATGCCTTGCGGCCGCTGGACCAGGAACTCGTTTCGTCGTTGAACGTAGAGGTCACCCTGGCGGACCTGGCCCAAGACATCTCCGAAATCGGTTATCCGCAGGCCCGCTGAGAGCCAATCTGACTGCCCACCAGCACGGCTCTGCCGGTGGGCCTTCGTATTCCGGCGCGGGGACAGGTGCGGCTGGTTCTCCGAGCTGTAGCAGCACTGTGGCGCCGTCGCGGATCACGTCGTCGATGGTGAGCCGGACGATTGCGGCTCACGGGCTGTGCGTAGAGGAGCACGATGACTCCCGCGACACGCAGACGCATCGGTATACCCGCGTCGGTCAGCAGTCGGCCAAGGGCCTCAAGGCGCTCGTCTTCGCTCAGCGCGGTCCGCCGGGAGACCTTCATTGTGGGGATCGAGAGGGAGCGTGAAACAGAGGTACTTGTCGGCAACGGGCAGGACTCCGCACGTCATCAGGCGCTCTTCCAGGTGAGCGGCGGCCCGCCAGGGCCGGAGCTCGTGGAAGGCGTCGTGGGCCAGCGGGATCTTGTGGAGCCGAGCCACCGCAGTAGCTGCGAGGCGTCTCCAGGCTGGCTGCGGCGTATCTACGGCCAGGCCAGCCCGCTCCTGGGCTTGTCCATCGCCACCAGCAGGCCGAACAGGGGTACCAGCGAGGGACGGATGCGACCGGTGCCGTCGTCCGGGAGGACGGTGAGGCGGTCGGTGAGCGTGCAGCCCCGCTCTCTCCTTGTCGGCGCCGGTGTCGGTGTCGGTGTCGGTGTCGGCACGAGGGCGTGGCCTGGCCGGGGGCTGCCGCCGCTGTACGGACGGCTCCCGGCCGGGGGTCACACGGCGGCGTGTTGGGCGTCGGTGGGGGCCTCGGTTTCGATGCCGTGCTGTTCGTCGTCGGGGCGTCCCTGTTTGGGCAGTAGGAAGGTGATCGCGAGGAATGCCACCAGCAGACATGCCTGGACGATCAGCGCGCGGTGGAAGCCGCTCGTGAAGTCACCGGTCTTGGCCTGGGCGAAGAACACTGATCCGAAGAGCGCGACGCCGATGGAGCCGCCGACTGCCTGCACGGCCGACAGTACGCCGGAGGCGGAGCCGATCTCGTTGTCGTCGACCGCGGCGAGGATAAAGCTGAACAGGGCGGCGATCACCATGCCCGCTCCGATACCCGCCACCGCGATACCCGGGGCGATGTCCCAGATCGAGAACGAGGCGGCGTTGAGGCCGTCCAGTTCGAACCACAGCACGGCCGCTCCGACCAGCTGGACCAGCGGGCCGATCTGCAGCACCTTGCGGCCGATCTTGTCGGCGAGGAACGCGCCGCTGACTGCTCCGCCGATCGCGGTGCCGACCGCGAGCGGCAGGTTGCCGAGCCCCGCGTCTCCGGCGGTGAAGTGCTGGCCGATCTGGAGGAACAGGGTGAGCACGAGCTGTGTGCCGATCAGGCCGCCGAAGAACAGGGCGATGCCGCCGAGCCCGACGGTGAAGGCGGGTTTGCGTAGCAGGCCGGGGGTGACCAGCGGTTCATGGCCTGCCGCGGCCGTGCGGCGCTGCTGTACGGCGAACAGAGCGAACCCGATTGCGGAGGCGGCCATGCATAGCCATGTCCAAAGCGGCCAGCCGTCTTCCTGCCCCTGGTTGAGCGGCAGCACCAGCAGGGCGCAGGAGACCACGACCAGAGCCGCGCCGATCATGTCGACTCGCACAGTGCGGTCGCCCGGCTTCTTGGGTACGAACTTCGCGGCGACGATCAGTGCCGCGATGCCGATGGGCAGGTTGACCAGGAACACTGACCGCCAGCCCAGGCCGAAGAAGTCGCCCTCGATGAGGAAGCCGCCGAGGACCGGGCCGATGATGCCGCCCAGGCCGAGGACGGGGCCGAAGATCGCGAAGACCTTGGTGAGTTCGGGCCCGGAAAAGGTCTCGCGCAGCAGGCCAAGGCCCTGGGGCAGGAGCATCGCCCCAGCGGTGCCCTGCAGCAGCCTGAAGGCGATCAGTGACTCGATGTTCGGCGCGACCGCGCAGAGCAGCGAGGTGGCGGTGAAGGCGGTCAGGCCGAGCAGGAACATGCGGCGGCGCCCGTAGCGGTCGCCGAGCCGGCCGCCGAGCACGAGCCCGGCTCCCAGGGTGAGGGCGTAGCCGCCGATCACCCACTGCAGGCCGACGGAACTGGCGCCGAGGGACTCCTCCAGTGCCGGTCCGGCGACGTTGACGATCGACGCGTCCAGGAGATCCATGATCTCCGCGACGATCATCACGACGAGGATCAGCCACCGCCATCGGTGGGGCTCGGTGGTCTCGTCGGTGGTGGGGGACGGGTCACGCATGCTCACTACCTCCATGGTGAAGTAATTCCATCATGAAGGTAAAGTCGTGACGGTAGGTTGTCAAAGCGGGCCGCCGACGCGGACCGTGCGGCAGGAGAGAAAGGTGGCGGGCCTCCATGGACGAAGCGATGAGCGACGGCGTTGCGGCGCAGCGTGAGCGACTGATGGAAGGGCTGAGGATCTACGGCGGCCACTACGCCGAGCTCAGCCGACGATTCGCCGCCTGGCTGGGCCTGCACTCCACCGACGCGACCGCGGTACTGGAGATCGCCGCTGCAGAAGAGCGCGGCACGCTGCTGTCACCGGCGCGGCTGAGCGAGCGCATCTCCCTGTCCACGGGCGCCACCACCGCGCTCCTGAACCGTCTCGAAGCGGCGGGGCACATCACCCGCACCCGCGAACACTCCGACCGGCGCATCGTCTCCCTGCGCAGCGGCGCGCACATCCAGGAACGGGCGGACGAGTTCTTCGGCCCGCTCGCTCGCCGCCTCGACGCTGCGATGTCGCACTACCCGCCGGACCTCCTGGCACGGTTCGAGTCGTTCATGGCCGAGCTGAACTCCACCATGGACGCCCACCTCGCGGAGCGGATCACGGTGACACCACGTTCCCCCGACACTCTTGGTGACGGGCCTCAGTAGTCGGCGTGGTGGTGAACTGCCTTTTTGCGAGCCCAGGAGTGGTGATCCGCGTTCACTCCTCGGTGCCCTCGTCGTCCTGGTCGAGGTGGACGGCGGCCGGGTCCCGCAGAGGTCGCAGGCCCTCGCGCGGCGGGCAGGCGGCAAAGGTGTGGGGCCCAGAAAGTTGAGGTTGGCGTGCTTGGGGGAGAGGCGGACCACGTCCTCGTCCAGGACGTCGTGCTCCCGCGCCTCGGGCGGCAGGCCCCGCAGGTGGGCGACGGCGACGTCGAGATGGCGGGTCGTCCTGGCTCTACAGGTGATCCACCCTGACAAACCCTAGAGCCAGCGTTGTGCCGTCTCGACGCTGTCCCCACCACTGGTGTTGAACGCGATGGAAGCCTGGGGCGCATGACGGTGAATCAGGTTCACGATCTGCTCGAAGAACGGAAGCAGCTGCTCCGTCTTGCGGATTCCGGCACCGACCACCACCACGTCCCAGGCACGCTCGGCCAGCGACGCGACGAGCGTGGGCTCGGCCGACGTGCCGAACGCGATCAGGGTCATGGCCGCTTCGATGTCGTGCTCCGCGAACCGGGCCAGCTCCTTGTCCAGAGCCACACGAAGACCCTCCGCGTCGACGCCCGGTATTGCCTGCGGGTCATAACCAACAACAAGTACGGAAGACATGCAGCCAACCTACTCGCGCTGATGCGCCGGACAGGCCCTAGCACTCGGGATCGGCCCCGGTGCCGGCTAAAGGAGGCCATTTGTAAGGCAAAAATTTGGTCATCCTGCCCCGCCGCTGGAAGGCGGGACGCGCCCTAAGGGTTGTCCCGCAAATGATCTCCGAGTGGGCGTGGGGAGACCGGTGGGCTGTATGGCCCGGTCGTCTATCCGGCAAGGGCGAGGTTGTGCAGGCGAGCGATGCCGAGCATGGCGTGATGTACGCCGTCGCCCTTGAGGCGGCAGTCGCGCAAAATCTTCCAGCCCTTCATGCGGGCGAAGACGTGCTCAACGCGAGCACGGACTTGCTTGTGGGACTTGTTGTGCGCCTGCTTCCAGGCGGGAAGTTGCATGCCTTTGCGGCGCCGGTGGGGCATCACCAGGCCGGTGCCCGGGTAGCCGCCGTCGGCGATCGTCATGGTGCTGCCAACGGCGGCCTTGGCCCCGGATTCTTCCCATGCCTTGCAGTCGGCTCGGTTGCCGGCAAGCGGTCGGCCGACCACAACGACCCTGCGACTGTCTGCGTCGATGACCACCTGGTGGTTGGTGGAGTACCGGTAGTTCTTTGACTGCTCGGCGACCGTGTGGTCGCGGGTGGGCACCGGGGTGCCGTCCACGATCAGCACAGCGTCCTTGCGGAATCTCAGCTTGGGCCGGAGCGCAAGGAGCGGACCGAGTTGGTCAATTATCCGGTCCGCGGCCGACTCCGAGACGCCGAACAGCGGGGCGAGCCGGCGCAGCGTCAAGTTTGTGCGCCAATACGCCGCGACCAGCAGCACACGGTCCTCTAGGGGCAGGCTCCATGGTCGCCCCGCCGCACAGGATCTGCTCCCTCACGACGCAGCGCGTTGACCAACTTGCCGAAGCAACGCGGGTTCAGTCCGGTGAACGGTGCTATCCATGCCAGTTCCGACGCAGTGATCACAGCAGCCATGGCGTGATCATCTCGCGGTGCTCGCCCCGTAGCGCCTGTGATGCTCCTTCGTCAGGGACCCGGCGGGTTGACACGGGGGTGTCGGCCGATCCGAGGCGCTCGGCCTTCTACTCGCCGACCACCCCGTCGATCGCTTCGCGCAGCAGGTCGGCGTGGCCATTGTGACGCGCGTACTCCTCGATCATGTGGGTGAGGACGTAGCGCAGCGAGATAGTCTCGCCTCGGAAAACGACTGTGTCGTCAAGGGAGCTGAAGGACGCCGCGACGGCACGGGCACGGGCGCACTCCTCGCGCCAGAGCCCGAACGCCTCGCCGACATCGGCGTCCTCGACGCGGAACTCAGCGAACGTGCCATCGACCTCGCCGGGCCAAGGCGTCTTAACGTCCTCGGCGTTCACGATGAAGCGAAACCAGCTCCGCTCAACCGAAGCCGCGTGCCGCACCAGGCCCAGGAGCGTGAGCCCCGAGGTCGGCAACACCTTCCGCTTCAACTGCTCGCTGTCCAGACCAGAGCACTTCAGGGCCAGGGTCGCCCGCTGGTAGTCGAGGAACGAGATGAGCGACGCACGGTCGTCGGCCACCTTCGAGGGGTGTATGCGCTGGTCATGGGTCACCGGGCGATCATGGCAAGGATGCGTCTTCGCAGGCCACCCCCGGTCCGAAGAGTGGACACCGACGCCCACTTGCCCCAACACCCCTGAGGCCGGCGATTGATTGCGGGACAACCCTTAGCTGGATCATGAAATTCCGGCGCAACGTCCGCGACTACGAACGCCTCCCACGACATTCAGAAGCTCACCCGGACTGGGAGCTCACCACACCCATGGACCGACGCCTCGCCCGCAATGAGGCAGACAGGCATCGAGTGGCCTGCGCACCGAATTCCGACGCCGTCAGTTGGCGTCCAGGGCCGGGGAGAGCAGCGCGAAGGTCCGGTCGATCAGTTCGGCGGGGTCCTCGGCGCCGGCGCCGTCGCTCCACCTTTGCAGCACGGTATTGAAGGCGGTCAGCGCCATCCCTGCGGCCAACTGCGGGTACAGATCGGTATCCTGGGCGAGTCCCGGGCGACGTGCCAGCTCCGCCGTCAGGTCGTTGTGCCACTGCGCCTGGCGCTCCAGGAAACGCGCGTGCAGCGCGGGCGTACGCAGAATCAGCTGAACAACGCGCAGCGCTCTGTCGGAGTGGTCGACGCAGGCGGAGATGGGGACAGAGACCGCGGCCTTCAGTGCCACGGAGGGCCGCTCCTCGGCGGGGCGTGCCGCCAGCTCCGCGCGGATGCCGGTGCCCATCTCTGTCAGGAACTGGACCACCACGTCCTCCTTGGACGCGAAGTACCGGAAGAAGGTCCGCTTGGACACACCGGCGGTGCTCACGATCTCGTCGACGGTCACCGCGTCGAACCCCTTCAGGGCTAGCAACTGCAGTGCCGCTTCGGTCAGTTCGTCAGAGACGAGCTGACGTTTGCGCTGGGCCAGGGTGACTTCGGGGCGGCTGCTCACCGAACCATGGTAACTCCATGCCGCATATGGCACTCGGTACCTCCTTGACACTAAGTGCCATTGGGGGCGGCGTGTGCCGCATGACACGGAAGCAGCGCTGGACCGCCGCGCAGATCCCGGACCAGACCAAGCGGGTGTTCGCCGTCACCGGAGCCAACAGCGGCCTCGGCCTGGCGACCACCAGGGCGCTCGCCCGCCGGGGCGGGCACGTCATCCTCGCGGTACGCGACGAGGACAAGGGGCACCGGGCGGTCGCAGAGATCACAGCCGAGCAGCCAGGTGCCAGTCTTGAGGTGCGCCGACTCGACCTGGCCGATCTCAACTCGGTCCGCGCCTTCGCCCAACAGGTGCACGCCGACCATGCGCGGCTGGACGTGCTGGTCAACAACGCCGGTGTGATGGCACCGCCTCGAACGCTGAGTGCCCAGGGCCACGAGTTGCAGTTCGCCTGCAACCACCTCGGCCATTTCGAGCTCACCGGATTGCTGCTCGACCTGCTCGAGGACGGTATCGATCCCCGCGTCGTCACGGTGAGTTCGACCAACCACCGTCAGGGGCGCCTCTTCTTCGACGACATCAACGGCCGGCGCGCGTACTCGCCCATGGCCTTCTACAACCAGTCGAAGCTCGCCAACGCCGTCTTCGGACAGGAACTGCAACGACGCCTGACCCAAGCCGGCAGCCCGGTACGCAGCGTGCTTGCCCATCCCGGCTATACCGCCACCAACCTTCAGACCAGCGCGCCAGTCGGCATGGTGAAGCTCTTGTTCGGCCGCATTCTCACCCCGCTCGCACAGGCTCCGGATCAGGGAGCGCTGCCGCAGCTGTTCGCCGCCACGGACCCGAGCGTGGAGGGCGGTCAGTTCATCGGGCCGGACGGCCTGGCCGAACTGCGCGGCGGACCGACACGGGTACAGCCGGCCCCCGCAGCAACCGACGTTGAGACCGGCCGCCGCCTGTGGGAGCTGTCGGAGCAACTGACCGATGCGCGGTTCACGTTCCGAACCGGTTGAGTTGCCTGGTGTGGGCGACGTTCCCTGGTCTCAGTCGCAACGCAAGGCATCTGGACAATTGCGGGAAGATTTTGACACGGTGAGGTGCACAGCCCAGTAATCGAACATGCGGCGTATGCCTCCTGGGGGCCCAGCCATGCCATCCGTTTACCTCGCGCCGGACGTCGCCGCTTTTTATGCCGCGCAGAGCGCTTTCTCCGCCCCCGGCAGTCTCGCCCCGCTCTATGCCGACCTGCCTGATGATCCGAGTCAACTCGCACGGACAGCGCGCGATCTGATGGTTCATCGCTTGGAAGGCAACTTGTTCTGCCATGTCATCCCGCAGGATCGCCTGCACAACGACGCCGAGACGCGTTACCTCGACGCCATCCTGGGGATCATCGTCGAGCGGAATGACGCCCCGCTGACGCAGCGGCGCGCGGTCGGTGACCGCTTCGTCGGAGTCTGCCGCGACCTTGCGCTGCTGCATTGCTCGTTCCTGCGCCAGGCGGGCATACCCGCGCGCCTGCGGTCCGGCTTCGCCGACTACTTCAGCTCGGACGGATTCCACGGTGACCATGTGGTCACAGAGTACTGGGACAAGGAGCGGGGCTGGCTGCTCGCCGATCCGCAGCTGGCCGACCCGTTGGTCAGCGACACGTTCAAGGTGGACTTCGACCCGATGGACGTGCCGCGGGACCGCTTTCTGGTCGCGGGCAAGGCGTGGCAGGCCATCCGAACTGGCGAGGCGGACCCGAAGACCTTCGGGCTCCACTCCCCGGAAGAGGGGCCGATGTTCGGGGAGTGGTTCGTGGCGCACGACATCCGGATCGACCTTGCGGCGCTGAACAAGGTGGAGACGCTGCTGTGGGACACCTGGGGGACGGGAACGGGCGGCAACAGGGAGATGACGGACGCGATCCGTGAGCTGTACGACCAGGCCTCGCTGGTGGTGCGCGACGACGTTCCCTTCGTTGCTGCACGGAAACTGTTCGCGGAGCGCGAGGAATTGCGGACGCCGAAGGCGGTGCTGTCGTTGGCGCCGTTCAACGGTCCGCGCGAAGTCACACTCCGATAATGCCGCAGGTGGCGGTGATGTACTTCCGAACGATTGCCCACCCGCTGGATGGCCTGGACGACCGAACGCTGGGACCAAGTGGTCGGCTCCGGAAGTCTTTCGGGATTGGCTCCGGAGCCGGTGCCTTGCGCAGTGTCCTGCTCAGATGCCGGGGGCGGTGAGGCGGAGCTGGCAGGCGCAGTCGAGGGCGTCTTCGGGGCTGCCGGCGAAGCCGCCGGTGGGCAGTAGGGAGTCTTCGTAGCGGTCGCTGCCGGCCTAGTAGTAGGGGGCGAAGCCCCACCTGCTGGCAGTTCCGCCGTAGCGCAGGCGCATCGCCGATAGCCCCGACCGCCGCCGAGCGTGAACGCCTGAAGAGGATGGCCTACGGCCACAAGGCCGAGCACCGGCTGCGGATGCGCGCGCAGGTGGTGCTGCATGCGGCGCGCGGAGACTCCAATGCGCGCATCGCCCGCGAGACGGGCCTGCACCTGGACATCGTCCGCTGCTGGCGGGGCCGGTTCGCCGAGCAGGGCCTGGCCGGGCTGGCCGATCGCAAGTGCTCGGGTCGCCCGCCCGCGTTCACACCGCTGCAGACCGCCCAGGCCAAGGCCCTGGCCTGCGGCACACCGCCGATCACCACGAAGAATCCTCCGCCGCCCCGGCAGCATGATCAACCCCGAAGGACTTACGGAGCCGGCCTCTTAGTGCCCCGCGTGTGCGTGCGGTGTACGCACCTTGCTCGCCTTCTCACCCTTCTCGACGACCACGAACTGCCCCATCATCCCCAGGTCCTCGTGGTACAGCAGATGGCAGTGGTACATGTACGGAGTGTCCGGGTCCGCCGGCCCGTCGAAGCGCATCGCCAGCTTCACCGTTGTGTTCCCCGGGACGAAGACCGTGTCTTTCGCGCCGCGCAGCTCGGCCGGCGGCTCCTTGCCGTCCACCTCCAGCACCCGGAACTGCACATCGTGGATGTGGAAGTTGTGCGGCGTGCTGTGCTCGTTGCGCACGGTCCAGGTCTCCGCGGTGCCGCGGGTGATCGTCTCGTCGATCCGGCCCATCTGCATCGTCCTGCCGTTGATGCCGGAGGTCCGCAGCCCGAAGAACCGTCCGCGTACCGAGTCCGCCCCGTCCGGAACCTCCAGCTCGCCCAGCTCGGCGGGCAGTTCGGGAGAGGCACGCAGGGTCTTCTTCGCCCGCAGCTCCAGCACGTCGAAGGAGTCGTCGCCGCCCGCGAAACGCTTTGACCAGGAGTCCCCGTAGGAGTCGTTCGGAAAGCTACGCAGAGTGGCCTTCTCGCCCGGCTTCATCCGCACCACGATCTCGGCCCGCTCACCCGGCGACATCCGGATCCGGCGCATCCGGGTCGTCTTCTCCAGCAGCCCGCCGTCCGTCCCGACGAGCGCGAACTCCCGGTCGTCGGAGAAGCCGAAGTCGTATATGCGCGCGGTCGAGGCATTGAGCAGCCGCAACCGTACGAGCTCGTCGCCGACCTCTTTGTACGGATCGAGGGTGCCGTTGGCCATCGTCCGGTTCCCGAGGAACCCGGTGTCCGACAGCATTTTGTGTCCGTGGTCAAACTTCGCCCCGTCGAACTTTACGTCCTGGACGATGACCGGCAGATCGTCGACTCCGTACTTCCTGGGCAGTGCGAGACGGTCGGACTTCTCGTCGTGAAGGAGGAACATCCCGGCCAGCCCCCGCTGCACATGCTTCTCCGTCTTGCCGTGCGGATGCGGGTGATACCAGAGGGTCGCGGCCGGCTGATTCACGGTCCACCGTGGGGCCCAGGTCGCGCCGGGGGCGACCATCTGGTGCGGACCACCGTCCATCTCCGCGGGCAGGTGCATCCCGTGCCAGTGCACGGTGGACTCCTCTCCCAGCGCGTTCTTGATCTTCACCTGGACCTTCTCGCCGCGCTTGGCGCGCAGCGTCGGCCCCAGGTGATCCCCGTTGAAGCCCCAGGTCGGCGTCTTCTGCCCGGTCCTGAACTCCTTCTCCCCGGCCCGCATGGTCAGTTCGAAGACCCGGGTCCCGTCGCTCTTCACCGTCGATTTCGCCAGCGGCGGCACCGCCAGCTCGTTGCTGAAGTCGGTTGAACCGACGGTGGATACCTTCGCGTCGGAGTACAACCACAGGGCGCCGCCGCCGAGCGCGAGGCCGATGAGGACAGCAATCGCCGTGAGAGTGATGAGGACGGGCTTGAGGCGAGACATGACTCCAGCCTCCGGCGGGCGCTCGCGCCCGACATCGGGGATGGCCCCCAGCAGCCCCCCAAGCAACTCCTACGGTTCCTCGGGGATTTCCCGTATGCATCACTGAGTGCCGTGCTTGGTGGCGACGGAGTAACTTTCGATATCTGTGGTTCGGTTGAGGTGGTTCAGACTGCGTGAGCTTCCTCGCCGCCCCGGCACCTGACAGGGCACCGCACCCGGTGCCGGCTCCGGAGTCAACCCCGAAGGACTTCCGGCAGGTCTCGCGGTGGCGGCCGCCTTGGAAGTCGTATCGAAATGACTTCGGGCGTCTCAGCAGATGGGTGTGCATCCGAAGGCGTGGAAGCGTCGCGGACGTCGTGGCGGATCTCCTGACGGATCCGCGGGCGGCCGACAGGTGCGGATAGGTGATCGCACGTTCGCAGGGCGCGTTTGTCGGCCAGGACGGCGAGGTGCAGGGTCAACTGAATCTACTCAGCGGGGGCGGGCGGTGCTTCGGGTGTTCGGCGATCCATGTCCATGCGGCCCACGTGCCGTGTCACGCCCGGTGGTGCCTGCGCTTCACGCCCGTCCCCCGGCACGTCATCCGTCCGCGGCGTCCTCGTCCTCCCAACGCAGCAGGTCGCCCGGCTGACACTTGAGCACCTCGCAGAGCGCGGCGAGCGTCGCAAAGCGCACCGCCTTGGCGCGGCCGTTCTTGAGTACCGCCAGGTTGGCGGGCGTGATCCCTACGCGGTCCGCGAGCTCGCCCACGGACATCTTCCGCCTGGCCAGCATCACGTCGATGTCGACGGCGATCGGCATCAGATCACCTCGTCCAACTCGGCCTGCATCTGCGCCGCTTCGACGTCGCGCGCGACGGCCTGGGCGAGCAGTATCCGCAGCACGAGCACGATGAGAGCGACCCCCAGGATGGCCACGCCAACCCCGCCCATGATGACGGTGACGCCCGGGTCGTCCCGCTGGCCGGGCGCATTGAGGACCGTGACCGCGAACCACACGAGAGCAGCCGCCACGATCGCGCCGATCATGACGTCCACGTACCGGAAGGCGGCGTGGGAGAACACGGTTCCGCGTCGCACCATCGTCACCAGCCGCCATACGCAGACCAGGGCGACCTGGGCCGACGCGATGCCCAGGATCGTGATCACGCGCAGCGGGGTC
>NZ_JBHWZS010000025.1:0-53805 GCF_042728155.1 Streptomyces sp. NPDC060209 | reverse complement strand
GTCGTACTCCGGGTCAGGCGTCCGGCCGCGGCGGCTCGACGCGGGCCAGCCAGGCGGTCAGCAGTGTCTCCAGCTGCACGGCCTCCTCCGGCGACAGTGCGTCCAGCAGGCGGCGTTCGTTCTGCATGTGCGCCCCGAAGGCCTGGTCGATCAGGTCCCGTCCGGCCGGGGTGAGCGCCACGACCCGGCCCCGTCCGTCGGCCGTCGAGCGGCGGCGCGTGACGAGGCCGTCGCGCTCCAGGCGGTCGATCCGCTTCGTCATGGCGCCGGTCGTGACCATGGTGTGAGCCGCCAGCTCACCCGGGGCACGCTCGAACGGTTCGCCCGCGCGCCGGAGTGCCGCCAGCACGTCGAATTCGCCCTCGCCCAGACCGTGACGGCGGTACACGGCGCACAGTTGCTCGGTGAGCAGCGCGCCCAGCCGGTGCAGCCGCCCGATCACGGCCTGCGGGCGCACGTCGAGATCCGGGCGCTCCCGGGCCCACTCGGCCTGGATCCGGGCGACGTGGTCCAGCGGTTTCTCGGGATGTTCCTGCATGACTTCACTATAGCTTCCGAGGAAGACATAATAGCTTCCATGGAAGCTGGTCTGCGCTGGACGCTCGTCACGGCTGTGGCACCCGTGTCGTGGGGCACGAACTACTTCGTCACCCAGGCCTGTCTGCCCGCCTCGGACCCCCTCTACGGCGCGGCGATCAGGGCCCTGCCCGCAGGCCTGCTCCTCCTGGCGGTGCGCAGGGAGCTGCCGCGGGACTCGTGGTGGTGGCGCAGCGCCGTGCTCGGTCTGCTCAACACGGGCGTCTTCTTCGCCCTGGTGTACATCGCCGCCCAGGCGCTCCCGACCAGCCTGGCCTCGACGATCATGGCGACCTCGCCGATGGTCATGATGGCGGTGGCCTGGGGGCTCGTCGCGGAACGTCCGCACGCGCGGCACCTGGCCGGTGCGGTCATCGGTGCCGGGGGAGTCGCGCTCATGCTGCTCGGCGGTGCGGCGTCGGCCTCGCCCGGCGGAGTGCTCGCCTCCGTGGCGGCCATGCTCCTGTCGTCCCTGGGGTACGTCCTCGCCAAGCGGTGGGGCGGCGAGGTCGATGTACTCGCCTCGACATCCTGGCAGTTGATCGCCGGCGGACTGTTGCTGCTGCCGTTCGCCGTGCTCGTCGAGGGCGCGCCGCCCCACCTGGACGGGCCGGCCCTTCTCGGCTTCGCCTACGTCGCCGTGGTGGCGACGGCCCTGGCCTTCGCCGCCTGGTTCGCCGGCCTGCGGCACCTGCCCGCCGCGACGGTCGGCCTGGTGGGGCTGCTCAATCCGGTGACGGGGGTGCTGCTGGGAACGCTGGTCGCGGGCGAGACGCTCACGGCCCGTCAGTTCTGCGGGCTCGGCCTGGTGCTGGCGGGGGTCCTCCTCGGGCGGCCGGTGGCCAGGGGAGGGGTCGAGGCCCGTGCGGCCTCGCGGGTGGCGGGGCCGGTGCGCTGATCCGTGCGGCGGCTTGATTTCGCCCCTTGTTGGACCTCCCTCCTGTGCGCAAGCATGCGCATGTCAAAAACCGGAAGAACTCCGGTCACTGGCACATCTGGAGGGGACCCCCACATGAACAAGCCTCTCGTCGGCGCACTTCTTTCCGTCCTGCTCCTCGGAGCGGGCGTCGCACCCGCGGCGGCGTCCACGGCCACGAGCCCGGGCGAGGCCGAGGTCCGCGCCAAGGCCGTCACCTTCGCCGGTACGGTCGCGCTCAGCAACTGCTCCGGCTCTGTCGTCCGGGCGCCGTCGTCGCTGCCCGGCGACCCCGCCCTCGTCCTGTCCAACGGCCACTGCCTGGAGACCGGCTTCCCGGATCCGGGCGAGGTCGTGATCGACAAGGCGTCGACCCGCAGCTTCACCCTGCTGAACGCCGCGGGCAGCGGTGTCGGCACCCTGCGAGCGTCCAAGATCGCGTACGGGACCATGACGGACACCGACGTCTCGCTGTACCAGCTGACCCGCACCTACGCCCAGATCGAGAGCTCCTACGGCATCAAGGCCCTGGAACTCGACGCCGCCCACCCCGTGAAGGGCTCGGCGATCACGGTCGCGTCCGGTTACTGGAAGCGCACCTACAGCTGCGCCGTCGACGGGTTCGCGTACCGCCTCAAGGAGGGGGCCTGGACCTGGAAGGACTCGGTCCGCTACACCTCCGCCTGCCGGACCATCGGAGGCACGTCCGGGTCCCCGGTGATCGACGACGCCACGGGCAAGGTGGTGGCCGTCAACAACACCGGGAACGAGGACGGGCAGCAGTGCACGGACAACAACCCGTGCGAGGTGGACGAGAACGGCACCGTGACCGTGCGCGAGGGCATCAACTACGCCCAGCAGACCTACGGCATCGTGCCGTGCATCGGCACCGGTAACCGGATCGACCTGAACCGGGCGGGCTGCGCACTGCCCAAGCCGTAGGGACGGCGACGGGGCGGGGGCCGGTCAGGTCCCCGTCCCCGCCCCCGCCCTCAGCCCCGGGTGACGCCCGTGCCGCGCACCGCCCGGCCCGCCAGGGTGGAGGTCCGCTTGCCGTCCTCGACGACGAAGCGGCCGTCGATCAGGACGTGCGGGATGCCCACAGGGAGCGTGCGCGGCTCGTCGAAGGTCGACCCGGCCGCCACCGTGGCCGGGTCGAAGAGCACCAGGTCCGCGCGGTAGCCCTCGCGGACGTGGCCGCGGTCGGGCAGGCGCAGCCGCGCCGCGGGCCGTGAGGTGAGGTGGGCGACGCACTCCTCCAGGGAGAGGATGCCCAGCTCCCTCACGTAACGGCCGAGGTACTGGGGGAACGTGCCGTACGCGCGGGGATGCGGCTTGTCGCCCTGGAGGATTCCGTCGCTGCCGCCGGTGTGCACCCGGTGGCGCATGATCTGCCGGACGTTCTCCTCATGGCCGACGTGCTGGAGGATCGTCGTGCCCAGCCGGTCCTCGACGAGCACCCGGCGGGCCGTCACCCACGGCTCCTCGCCGTGCAGCCGGGCGGACTCGGCCACCGTACGGCCGACGTAGCCGGACAGGTCCGGGTTGCCGACGCCGGAGATCTCGATCCGGTCCCACTCGATCGGGACGCCGTGGCAGCCGTCGGAGCCCAGGACCTCCATGTGGTGGCGGATCCGCTCCGCCGTCGCCTCGTCCGCGAGCCGGGTCAGGATCGACTCGGGCCCGCCCTCGCTCGACCAGCTCGGCAGCATCGCCACGAGGGTCGTGCAGCCGGGCGTGTACGGATAGGTGTCGAGGGAGATGTCCGCGCCCGCCGCGAGGGCGTCGTCCAGGAGGGAGAGGAGTTCGGGGGCCTTCCCCTTGTTCACGCCGAAGTTCATGGTGGCGTGGGCGAGATGGAGGGCGCAGCCGGCGTCGCGGGTCAGCTGCACCATCTCCTCGTACGCCTGGAGGGCTCCGGCGCCGTACGAGCGGTGGTGGGGGCAGTAGTAGCCGTCGTGCGCCGCCACCACCCGGCACAGCTCGGTGAGTTCGGCGTCCTTCGCGTACATCCCGGGGGTGTAGGTCAGGCCCGAGGACATGCCGACCGCGCCCTCGGCCATGCCCTGGGCGACGAGCTCCTTCATGCGGTCCAGCTCGGCCGCGGTGGCGGGGCGGTCGTCCCAGCCGACGGCGAGCATCCGGACCGTGCCCTGCGGGATCAGGTAGGCGGCGTTGACGGCGATCCCCTGGCCGCCGAAGTTGCGGTCGAGGCGGTCCAGGTAGCCGCCGACGGTGCGCCAGTCGAAGTCGATGTCACTGCCGTCGCCGTTCCAGCCGGCGATGGAGCGGCGGACCTCGGCGAGGGTGCGGTCGTCGGCGGGGGCGTACGACAGGCCGTCCTGGCCGAGGACCTCCAGGGTGACGCCCTGTGCGGCCTTCGCGCTGTGGTCGGGGTCGCGCAGCAGAGCGAGGTCGCTGTGCGCGTGCATGTCGATGAAGCCGGGCGAGAGCGCGAGGCCGTCGGCCTCCAGGGTGCGGGCGGCCGTGGGGCGGGGGCCGTCGCCCTCCCCGCGGATCTCGGTGATCCGGCCGTCCGTGATGCCCACGTCGGCGCGGTAGGAGGGGGCGCCGGTGCCGTCGATGACGCGGGCGTCGCGGATGACCAGGTCCATGGGTTGTCGCCTTTCGGGGTGGGGGAGCGGTTCCGCCGGGATCAGAAGAAGGTGCGGATGTAGTCGGTGACGGTGCCGTCCGCCTCCACCAGCGGGATCAGCTGCCACTTGTCGAAGGAGGTGCAGGGGTGCGAGAGGCCCATGCCGATCCAGTCGCCGACCTCCAGCTCGGCGCCCGCCTCCGTGCGCACCCAGCCGTGCTGGTCGGACAGTCCGCTGACGGTGATGCCGGTGGCCGGACGCACCGAGCCGTCGCGCGCGGAGCGGACGACCTGCGCCTCGGGGAGGTCCAGGTCGTAGGCGGCGTCGCGCTTGCCGGCGTTGACGAAGGCCTGCTCGGGGGTGGGGCGGGAGACCACCTGGGCCCAGAGGCGGAAGGCGGGCTGCAGGGTGCCCTCCTCGGGGATCCGGTTGAAGGGGGTGAGGTGGCGGTAGTGGCCGTCGTCGTGGCTGACGTACGCGCCGGATCGCAGCAGCTTGAGGACGGGCCGGCTCAGTGAGGGGATCTCCGCGAAGACATCGGCGACCGCGTCGAACCACGCGCTGCCGCCCGCGCTGATCAGGATCTCCTCGCCGTCGGCAAGCGCGCCGAAGCGTCCGGCCCCGTCGAAGTCCGCCGCCAGCGCGACGAGTCGGCGCAGCCACTCCCGTACGCGCTCGGGGGAGGCGTCCGGCACCTCGCCCTCGTAACCGGCGACGCCCACCAGGCGCAGGGTGGACGCGTCGGCCACCGCGTCGGCCACCGCCGCGCAGTCGGCCTCCGTGCGGGCACCGGTGCGGGCGCCCTGGCCGGCTCCCAGCTCCACCACGACATCGACGGGGCGCACGGCACCGGCCGCGCGCAGGGCCTCGTCCATCAGCTCGACGCCGCGTACGGAGTCGACGTAGCAGGCGAACGTGAAGTCCGGGTCGGCGTCCAGCTCGCCGGCCAGCCAGCGCAGCGCCACCGCGTCGACGAGCTCGTTGGCCAGGAAGATCCGCCGGATGCCGTAGGCGCGGTACACCCGGGCCTGATGGGGGACGGCGGCCGTGATGCCCCAGGCGCCGTACTCCAGCTGACGGGCGAAGAGCTGCGGGGACATCGACGTCTTGCCGTGCGGAGCGAATGCCAGGCCGTGCCGCTCCGCGTACGTCTCCAGCAGGGCGAGGTTGGCCTCGACCGACTCGGCGGAGAGGGCCAGCACGGGGGTGGTGAAGCCCCCCGTGAAGAGGTTGCGGCGCTCGGCCGCCAGGGCGCCGACGGTCAGCCCCTCCGCGTCGGGCGGCAGCGCCTTGAAACGGTGGTCGACCCGTTCGCCGGCGAGTGCCGTCACGGACTGTTCGGGGGACTGCTCGGCGGCCAAGAGGATCTCCTCGGGGAAACTAGTCGTTGCATTCTGTGCAACAGGCGTTGCGTATATCGCTCAAGGCTGTCTAACATCCGAGCCGATGCCGGGTCAATGGTGAGCACCGGCGCCCACGGCCGACCATGAGGAGCCCAGAGTGCCCGGATACGCAGCCAGGACAGCCACCGCGGACGTCGTCTGCCTCGGTGAGTCCATGGTGACGTTCCTGCCCTCGCAGCCGGGCCGCCTCGCCGACGTCCCCTCCTTCGGCCGGGGCATCGGCGGCGCCGAGTCCAACGTCGCCTGCGCGCTCGCCGCCGCGGGCCACCGCGCCAAATGGGTCGGACGGGTAGGCGCCGACGGCTTCGGCGACCACCTCGTCGACACGATCGCCGGCTACGGGGTGGACACCTCCGCCGTACGGCGCGACCCGGGCCGCCCCACCGGCATCTACTTCCGCACGGCGACCGACCGGGCCACCGACGCCCACGAGGTGGCGTACTACCGGGCCGGTTCCGCGGCCTCCGCGATGTCCCCGCACAACGTCCCGTACGAGGACCTCCTCTCCACCCGGATCCTGCACCTGTCCGGCATCACGGCGGCGCTCTCCGCCGACTGCCTGGCACTCCTCCACGACCTCACCGCCCCCCGCGACGGCCGCCCGCCGATCTCCTTCGACGTCAACCACCGGCCCGGCCTGTGGCGGGACGGCGAAGCCGGCCCGGAGGTGCTGCTCGACCTCGCCCGCCGCTGCGACCTCGTCTTCGTCGGGGAGGACGAGGCGGAAGAGGCATGGGGAGTCCACGGCACCGAAGCGATCCGTGCCGCCCTGCCGGAGCCGGACGTCCTGGTCGTGAAACGGGGCTCGGAGGGCGTCACCGTCTTCTCGCGTACCGGCGACAGCCCGGAGAGGGACACCGTGACCACGGTCCCCTCCCTCCGTGTCGACGTCGTCGCCGCCGTCGGCGCCGGTGACGCCTTCGCCGCCGGGTTCCTCTCCGCCACCCTGCGGGACCTGCCCGTACGCGACCGGGCCCGGCACGGCCACCTCATGGCCGCCGCCGTCCTCACCGTCCCCGGCGACCTCACCGGCCCCCCGCCCCGCGCGTACGCGGACCGGCTCGCCGCCCTGGACGACGAGGCCTGGGGCACACTTCGTCTCGGCCCCGGCTGGACAGCCGCCGCCGGGGCGAACGAGGAGGTACGAGTCACATGAGCCAGACCGTCGACCGCGCGCTGAGCATCCTGCCGCTGCTCGCCCAGGGCCCCGCCGACCTCGGCCAGGTCGCCGAGCGGCTCGGCGTACACAAGTCCACGGCGCTGCGCCTGCTCCGTACGCTCCACGAGCACGGCCTCGTCTACCGCCAGGAGGACCAGCGCTACCGCCTCGGCGCACGCCTCTTCGCGCTCGCGCAGGAAGCCGTCGAGAACCTCGACGTACGCGAGATCGCCCACAGCCACCTCGTCGCGCTCAACGAACAGTGCGGTCACACCGTCCACCTCGCGGTGTACGAGGAGAACGAGGTCCTCTACATCGACAAGGTCGAGAGCCGCTACCCCGTGCGGATGTACTCACGGATCGGCAAGCCCGTCGCGATCACCGTCGCCGCGGTCGCCAAGCTGCTCCTCGCCGACCTCACCGAGCCCGAGCGGCGTGCGATCGCCGAACGGCTCGACTACCCCATGTACACGTCCCGTTCGCTCCCGAACGCCGGTGCCTTCCTCAGGGAACTCGCCGTCGTGCGCGAACAGGGCTGGGCCACCGACCTCGGTGGCCACGAGGAGTCCATCAACTGCGTCGGCGCCCCCATTCGGGGCGCGGACGGGCGGGTCGTCGCCGCCATGTCGGTGTCCGCACCGAACGTGGTCGTCACGGCCGAGGAACTCCTCACCCTGCTCCCCCTGGTGCGACGCACCGCGGACACCATCAGCCGGGAGTACTCCGGCACCACCCCCACCAAGAAAGCCTGAACCGCCATGACCGAGAAGACCGCCCTCACCCCCAGCACCCACACCGCCCCGCCCGCCAAGTTCTCGCACGGCGTGAGGAAGGGCAACATCCTCCAGGTCGCCGGTCAGGTCGGCTTCCTGCCCGCCGTCGAGGGCCAGGCCCCCACCCCGGCCGGCCCGACGCTGCGCGAGCAGACCCTGCAGACCTTCGCCAACGTCAAGGCGATCCTGGAGGAGGGCGGCGCGAGCTGGGACGACGTGATGATGATGCGCGTCTACCTCACGGACGTCGACCACTTCGCCGAGATGAACGCGATCTACAACGAGTACTTCGAGGAGCAGGGCCTCAAGGCTCCCGCCTCCGCACGTACGACGGTGTACGTCGGCCTGCCCAAGGGACTGCTCATCGAGATCGACGCGCTCGCGGTCCTCGGCTGATCACCTGATCCGCCGACCCGGCGATCCGCCCCCCGGAGAGCCGGCTCCCCCGGACCGCTCGCCCCACCGCACCACCCAGCAGAACGGCACGGCGCCCCACCCCTCCCGCAGAGGGGCGCCGTGCCGCGCTCCCCCCTGCCCCGAAGGACCCCGTCACCAACGGAGTTGACCGCTCATGCTGCTCGCCGCCGCCGCCCCCGCCCCAGAGGTGCCACCCCACACCGGTGGACTGCTCCTCCTGATCGGCGGGACCCCCGGTCTGCTGACCGTCGCCGCCCTCGGGATCGTGCTCCTGCTCTTCCTGATCATCAAGGCCAGGCTGCAGCCGTTCGTCGCGTTGCTCGCCGTGTCCATAGCCGTCGGCCTGGGTGCCGGTCTCTCCGTCACCGAACTCTTCGGCACGGTCCAGAAGTCCGCGGCCGTCTCCGTCATCGAATCCGGCATGGGCGGCATCCTCGGGCACGTCGCGATCATCATCGGCCTCGGCACGATGCTCGGCGCGATCCTGGAGGTGTCCGGCGGGGCGGAGGTCCTGAGCGCCCGCCTGCTGAACCTCTTCGGCGAGAAGCGCGCCCCGCTCGCCATGGGCCTCACCGGCCTCATCTTCGGTATCCCGGTCTTCTTCGACGTCGGCATCTTCGTCCTCGCGCCGATCGTGTACGCCGCCGCCAAGCGCTCCGGCAAGTCCGTGGTCCTGTACGCGATGCCGCTGCTGGCAGGCCTCTCGATGACCCACGCGTTCCTGCCGCCGCACCCCGGACCGGTCGCCGCCGCAGGCCTCTTCAACGTCTCCCTCGGCTGGGTCATCCTGATGGGCGCCCTCGTCGGCATCCCGTCCGTCCTCGCCGCCTGGGGTTACGCCGCCTGGATCGGCAAGCGCATCTTCGTCGAGGTGCCGCAGGACATGGTCGAGGCGGCCGAGGAGTCCAAGGCCGCGGTCGTCGCCGAACAGCGCGCGTCCGGTGTCACCCCGCACGAGAAGCCCGTCCCGCTCGGCACCGTGCTCGCGATCATCGGCACCCCGCTGGTGCTCATCCTGGCCGCGACGTTCTCCTCCATCGCGCTGGACCCGTCCACCCTGCGCTCGGTCATCGAGTTCTTCGGCAACCCCTTCGTCGCGCTGACGATCGCCCTGCTCCTCGCCTACTACCTCCTGGGCATCCGGCGAGGCTGGTCCCGCAAGTCCCTCGAGTCGGTCTCCACCTCCTCGCTGAAGCCCGTCGGCAACATCCTGCTGGTCGTCGGCGCCGGCGGGATCTTCGGTGCGGTCCTCAAGGGCAGCGGCATCGCCGACGCCCTCGCCGACACCTTCAACGACGTCGGCCTGCCGGTCATCCTGCTCGCCTGGCTGATCTCCGTGGCGCTGCGCGTCGCACAGGGCTCGGCGACGGTCGCCATCGTCACCACGGCCGGCATCGTCGTCCCGCTCGTCGAGGGCCAGGGCATGTCGCAGGCCCACCTCGCGCTGATCATCATGGCGATCTCGGCGGGTTCCATCTTCGCCTCGCACGTCAACGACGGCGGGTTCTGGATGGTCTCCAAGTACTTCGGCATCTCCGAGCGCGACACCCTGAAGACCTGGACGGTGCTGGAAACGGTCCTCTCGGTCGCCGGTTTCGCGGTCGCGGCGGCGCTGAGCCTGGTGATCTAGGGCGTCCCGCCCGGATCACGCCGGACCGGTCCGATTGCGGGCCGGTCCGGCCTGGTCCTTACGTCTCAGACCCATTTGACGCAGAGCACCGTCTTGTCGTCGTTCACCTCGAACCGCCAGTAGTCCTCCTGGTCGTTCCGGTTCTCCGAGCAGTAGCCGGGCGGATAGGTCGACTCGGCGCGCCAGCGGCCGGTGATCTCCAGGATCGCGTTGTAGCCCTCGGGCACGGTGTCCTTGCCGCAGCCCCACACCGTCATGAGCCGGCCGTTCAGCATCTGGTCCCCCTCGTGCTTGGCGGGGAAGCACTGCCCCACGCGGAACTGGCGCTCCACACAGAGCGTGGTGCTGAACTCCGATTCGGACCCGGCGTGGGTCCAGAACGACTCGCCGGTACCGCTCGGGCAGTCCGAGGAACTGATCCCGCTGTCCGTCGAGGTCACCCGGAGGTAGGCGTCGCCGGCATCGCAGTCCACGGTCTCCGGAGTATCGGTCGACCAGTCGCCGTACCCGTCGTCGGAGGCGGTGAGGCAGTCCCCGGACGACACCTCGCCGAACGCCTCGTCCTCCGCGTCGGGCGTCGGCTCGGGAGTCGGTCCGGGCTGCTCGTAGCCGGTACCGGTGTTCGTGCCGGTGCCGGCATCGCTGTCGGTGGTCGCGGTGGCACTCGTGCTCGTGCTCACCCTGCCGCTGGAGCCCGTATCGCTGTCGGGCCTGTTGGCCAGCCAGAGGACCAGAGCGACGATGGCCAGCACCACCAGCCAGCCCACGGCGGACGACGTCTTTCCCGCAGGGGCGGGCGGGTGTGTGGGCGTCCGGGCCGGAGTGGGGCGGGGCGTCCTGGCCGGCGCTCCGGTCGAGGCGGAGGACGCCCGGGACGCCTGCTGCCGGGCGCGCGCCCGGGCGGCCTGCTTCTCCGCACGCTCCCGCTCCTTCTTCTCCGCCTTCTTCCGCTCCTGCTCCCGCAACCGCTCCCGTTCGCGCTGTGCCCGTTCCTGCTGGGCGAGCTCGCGTTGGGCGCGTTCCCGCTCGACCCGTGCGCGTTCGGCCTCCTCCTGCTGGACGCGCTCCTGCTCCAGCCGTTCACGTTCGGCCTGCTCACGCCGGGCCTGCTCACGCCGGGCCTGCTCGCGTTCGGCCTGCTCGCGTTCCCGCGTGTACACGCGGGTCGGGCCCGGCGGCGGGACGATGCCCGTGAGCTGGTCGACCGTGACCCCCTCGGGATCCGCCCCGCCCGTGCCGATGCCGGCACCACGGGCCAGGTCCCGCCCATGACGTTCGTACGCGCTGATCAGGTCCGTCCAGCGCTGCGGCAGCCAGCGGCGGCCGCCCTGCGACACCGGAAGCCCGGCCAGCGACTGCCGGAAGAGTGCCAGCATCTCGGCCGGGACGGGCCGCTGCGCGGGGTCGGCCGCCAGGCAGGGACGGATCAGCGTCGTCAGTTCCTTGGGCAGGCCGTCGAGGTCGAGCTGGCCCCGCTGCACCTGGGCCAGCAGGGCGAGCGTGTCGCTGTCGGCCCGGTAGGGGGGCCTGCCGAGCGCCAGATGGAACAGGGTCGCCCCGAGCGAGTACACGTCCGACGCCTCGGTCGACGGCTCACCCCGCGCCTGCTCCGGCGAGGTGAAGGCGATCGTGCCCAGGGTGAGACTCGTGCGGGTGATGTCGTTCGCGTGCGAGATGCCGAAGTCGATCACACGCGGGCCGGGGAGCGGCAGCAGAATGTTCTGCGGCTTGAGATCCCGGTGGATGATGCCCTCGCCGTGCAGCGTGACCAGCGCCTCCGCCGTGCCCGCCGCCAGCCACCTCACGGCCGAGGCGGGCAGCGTGCCCGCCGTTCGCACGAGCTCGGACAGGGGTGGTGCGGCGATGTAGTCGATCGCCATCCACGGCCGTTCCGCCCGCGGGTCCGCGTCACGCACCTTCGCCGTGAACACGCTGTCGATGCGTTGGGCCAGTTCCACCTCGCGGGTGAACCGCCGTCGGTCGACATCGCCGACGACACCCTCGGCGAGCAGCGTCTTCACAGCCACCAGCTGCCCCTCGGCGCTCCGGGCGAGGTAAATGCGCCCCATGCCGCCGGAAGCCAGCCTCCCGATCAGTTCGTAGCTGCCGAGCGTCGCCGGATCTCCGCTCCCCAGCGGATCAACTCGCGCGCCTGCCATGTGACTTCCCCCGTCCAGCGCCCTACGGTCCAGCGCGACAAGCGTCCCACGGGGACTGGGGGAGTGCACCGCTGTCTCCTGTCACGGAACGTCCACAGCTGTCCCGGGGCGGAGGGGGCCTGGCGGGGGTATCACGCGCCCTCTTGTGCGAAGCGGAACTTTACGCTTCGTTGATCGACATGGCGGAGACAAGCGGAACCACAGAGACCGGGGAGCTGGACTCCCGTCCACGTAGATCCAGTTGGAAGTACATCGGGCCCGGCATCGTCGTCGCGGCGACGGGCGTCGGAGCCGGCGACCTGGTCGCGACGCTCATCGCGGGAAGCAAATTCGGCTACACCCTCATGTGGGCGGCCGTGATCGGCTGCCTCGTCAAGATCTCCCTCGCGGAGGCGGTGGGCCGCTGGCACCTCGCGACGGGCCGCACCCTCTTCGACGGCTGGCGCACGCTCGGCGGGTGGACCACGGGCTACTTCGCCGTGTACGTCGTCATCTGGGGCTTCGTGTACGGCGCGACGGCCATGTCCTCCAGCGCCCTGCCCATCGTGGCGCTCTTCCCCGACGGTCCGGGCCTCAAGACCTGGGCGATCATCACCGGGCTGATCGGCCTGGTCTTCGTCTGGTTCAACCAGTACGCCGTGTTCGAGAAGGTCATGACGGTCCTGATCGGCGTGATGTTCGTCGTCGTGGTCTACGTGGCGATCCGCGTGGTGCCGGACGTCGGCGCATCGTTCGCCGGGCTGCTCCCCGTACTCCCGGACGGCTCCCTGATCTACACGCTCGGCCTGATCGGCGGGGTCGGCGGCACCATCACCATGGCGGCGTACGGGTACTGGGTGAACGCCAAGGGCTGGTCCAACTCCTCCTGGATGAAGGTGATGCGGATCGACAACCGGGTCGCCTACATCACGACGGGCATCTTCGTGGTCGCGATGCTCATCGTCGGCGCCGAGCTGCTGCACTCCTCACAGATCGCCCTGACGAAGGGCGACCGGGGGCTGATCGACCTCGGCCAGATCCTGGAGGACCGCTTCGGTGCGGGCACCGCGAAACTGTTCCTGGTCGGCTTCTTCGCGACGTCGTTCTCGTCGCTCATCGGTGTGTGGCACGGCGTGAGCCTGATGTTCGCCGACTTCGTGGAGCGGATCCAGGCCGCCGGCCGTGGTGACGCGGGCGTGGAGAAGGCGGGCAGCGGGACTGTCGGCCGGCAGGAGCGGTCCGTGCCCTTCCGCGCGTACCTGCTCTGGCTGACCTTCCCGCCGATGACGCTGCTGTGGCTGGACGAACCCTTCGGACTGGTCATCGGCTACGGGGTGCTGGGGGCGTTCTTCATGCCGTTCCTGGCACTGACCCTGCTGTGGCTGCTCAACTCCGACCGGACACCGAGGGAGTGGCGCAACGGCTGGCTCAGCAACGGAATGCTGAGCGCGGCGGGACTGCTCTTCATCGTGCTGTGCGTCCAGCAGGTGCGCGAACTGCCCTGGTGACACCGGAGTACGGATCCACACGCACGCAGCAGCGCCGCCGGGGGAGCGGCGGCGCTGCTGGATCGGAGGTCCGACAGGGTTACGGCAGCCCGTGGACGTGCGGGCCGACCGCGCTGGACCAGGCGTTGCCCGCGGTGGCGTCCCAGTTCGTGGACCAGGTCATCGCGCCGCGCAGGTCCGGGTAGGTCCTGGAGGGCTTGAAGGAACCGCAGGAGGTTCCCTTGGCCAGGCAGTCCAGGGCCGCGTTCACGACGGACGGGGCGACGTAGCCGCTGCCCGCGCCGCGGGTCGAGGCGGGGACACCGAGGCCGACCTGGGACGGGGCGAGGCCGCCCTCCAGCTGGATGCAGGCGAGCGCGGTGAGGAAGTCCACCGAGCCCTGGGAGTAGACCTTGCCGTCACAGCCCAGCATGGAACCGCTGTTGTAGTACTGCATGTTGACGACGGTCAGGATGTCCTTGATGTTGAGCGCCGTCTTGAAGTACTCACCGGAGGTCGACTGCATGTCGATGGTCTGCGGCGCCATCGTGATGACGAGGCCGGAGCCCGCCTTCGACGAGAGGGAGCGCAGCGCCTTCGTCATGTAGGTGGAGTTGAGGCCGTTCTCGAGGTCGATGTCGACGCCGTTGAAGCCGTACTCCTGGATGAGCGCGTACACCGAGTCGGCGAAGGCGGTCGCGGAGGCGTCGCTGTTGACGGCGACGGCCCCCTTCTCGCCGCCCACCGAGATGATGACGTTCTTGCCCGCGGTCTGCTTGGCCTTTATGTCCGCCTTGAACTGGGCGACGGTGTAGCCGTTCAGCCCCGCCGAGTCCAGGTTGAAGGTGACCGCGCCGGGCGTGGCCGTGGCGTCCGCGAAGGAGACGGCGATGATGTCGTAGTTCGCGGGGACGTCGCTGAGCTTCTGGACGGTGGCGCCGTTGTTGAAGTTCTGCCAGTAGCCGGTCACCGCGTGCTTGGGCACCGAGGTGACCGGGCCGGGGCCCGGATCGGTGGCCTTCGCCGTACGGCCGCTCACGGTGGCCGACTTCACCGACTCACCGGCGGAGTTGGTCGCGCTCACGGAGAACTGGTACGCGGTGTCGGCGGCCAGCCCGGTCACCGTCGCGGAGGTGCCGGTGGAGGTCGTCGCCTTCGTCCCACCGCGGTAGACGGTGTAGCCGGTCGCGCCGGAGACCGCGTTCCAGGTCAGGGCGACGGAAGAGGTGGTCGTCGCTCCCACGGTCAGCCCGGCGGGGGTCCCGGGGATCGCGGGCTCCGGGTCCGTGCCACCGCCGCCGTCCGGCCCGGTCACCTGTACGTCGTCCGCGAAGTAGGCGGCCTGGCCGTACCAGCCGTGGGTGTAGACGGTCACCGAGGTGGTGGAGGGGCCGGTGGTGAAGCTGGTCTTCAGCTGGGTCCAGGCGCTGGACCCGGGCGACCAGGTGGAGACGTCCGTCGTGCCCGTGCCGCTCGCGCCGATATAGGCGTAGCCGCCCTGCACCCAGGAACTCAGCGTGTAGGTGGAGCCGGGCTTCACGGCCACGGTCTGCGTGCACTTGGCGTTGTCCTGCCCGGCCGGGGTGGCCTTGAGCGCGGAGGTGCCGCCGTGTACGGGGGAGGAGACGGTGGCGCCACTGCCCCCGGAACAGGTCCAGTTGGCGAGCCCGGACTCGAATCCGGCGTTCTTGGCCACGTTGACATCGGCCGCCTGCGCGGTGCTGACGAGCCCGGTGACGGCCAGTGCCCCGGCCGCGACGACGGCGACGGCCCCGCCGAGGAGCGGCCGGACCCGGCGTCTTCTGTGCCTGCTGCTGCCTGCGGAGCGTTCCACTTGCTGCCTCCGGTGGGGGAGTTGGGGGTGCTGGCGGGAACGGTGGCCACCGTTGGCCGATAAACTGGTCCAGACCAATCGAGTTGTCAAGACCTCTGGTGGTACGGATGCGTACGGCGAGGCGTAACCGGAGGGTCGGGCCGTGTTCACCCACACCTTCGGGTGACCGAACCCGCGCCCCCGGGGTGCACTCGCGCGGGTGAAGTGGCCGGGGCTCCCGGACCGTGACGGAGTGGATATCCTGGGGTGCGGGGGAAAGCGGGTGGAGCCCGTTCTGACGTGGGCGGATGAATTCCCGCAGATTTCAAACCCGAACGGGCCGGGTAACTCTGTGCAGTGGTACAGGAGTTAACGACTCTGCTTTTCGTCCGATTTCGTACGGAGGCGTTGCGAACGCCTGTGCCGCACGAGTTCGTACTGGGTTCCGATATCTGTTCTCTGCCTGGTATGACGTGGCTAAAGTGCTGGGGAAGAAGCACGGAGCAGGAGCGATTGCGGCCGGAGTCACCCCAGACGACGGCCGGAGCCGAACGGGGAAGAGCGTGCCCACCGCAATAGCAGTGACCAGTGCTGATCTGGTGCTACCGCCGACGGATCAGCAGACGCCCACAGCGGCCTTGCTGCAGGCGCCCGAAGCCCAGCCCCTGGATCTCGCGATCGGTGACATGCACCTGCTTCTGGAGCAGCACGGCTATGTGATCGCGGTCTATCCCACGGGCATCAGCCCCGCCCATGAACGCAGGCTGCACGCCATTCGCTCGGTCCTGGAGAGCGACCGCATCGCCCTGCTCAAGGTGGACCTGCCGCCGCTGGGCGTGGCCGTACTCGTGCGCCAGCTGCGACAGCTGTCCATCTGCGACTTCAGCCCGGGAGTCGTGGCCTCGGCGGCCAGGCTGCTCGCCCACTACATCCACGCCGGAGCCCTGCTGAACTCGGTGGCCAGGCTCGACCGGGTGCCTGTCAGCCTCAAGACGCACGCCAAGTCCTGGGTGCCCGGCTCGACGTTCGCCGTACTCGCCGGCCCCAGCCCGCAGCTCATCAAGGTCGGCCCGTCCGTGGAACCGCCGGCCGGGCCGTCGTTCGCCACCCAGCTGCTGATCGCCAAGGGACAGCTGACATCCGAATGGGTCCAGCAGACCCTCGCTCCGGCATGGGGGGTGCAGGCCGTTCAGGAGTGCGCGCTGCCCTCCGGTTCGCCGCGCTGGTGGGGGACCGGGAAGCTGATCGAATTCGCTTCCTTCCTCCCGGACATCTCCGTGATCTATCAGCTCGTTTCCTCCGTACGACGGGAAAACTGCCACTGGTGCGGAATGGAGCTCATCGGCGACCGCTGCGGGTTCTGTTCCTCCCCCCTGGCACCGCCGGAGAACCGAATGCACTCCGCGGGTGTCCTGAACCATGGAGCGCCCGCGCCACCGAGCTCCTAGCGCGCCCAGGGCTCTCCGCAGACACCGCGCATCCCTCTCTGTCCGCTGCTCCACGCATCCGATTCGAACGAGGTTGTCCGGCCCATGAACTCCCGCCAGCGCCGCGGCGTGATACTCCTGCTCCTGTCGGTCCTGTGCGCCTTCGGCGCGTTCGCCGGGGTGCTCTCGGTGATCAGCGACGTCAACTCGAAGGTCGGGCCCGAGGTCGACGCCTACCGGCTCAAGATCGACGTGGCCCCGTACACGGCCCTGGCCGCCGGGCAGTTCGAGAAGGTCTCCATGCCCGAGCGCTGGCTGTCGGACAACGCCGTCACGGAGATCGACGAGATCGACGGAAAGATCGCCGTCACCGAACTGCAGAAGGGTTCCCTGATGCAGTCCGACATGATGGTGAAGAGCCCGGAACTGAGGCCGGGCGAGCAGGAGATCGCCATCATGATCGACGCGGCGACGGGCGTGGCGGGCAAGATCCGGCCGAACGACAAGGTGAACATCTACGCCACCTTCGCGGGCGAGCAGGACGGCGAGGTGTCGCAGTCCAAGGTCATCGTCTCCAACGCCAAGGTCCTCGACGTCGGCGAACTGACCGCCCTGGACCCGGGGAAGGACGACAGGAACCAGGCGACGGAGGCCGTGCCGATCACCTTCGCGCTCAACACCCTGGACACCCAGCGCGTTGCCTACGCCGAGTCCTTCGCCCAGCACGTACGTCTCGCACTGATCGCTCCCGGCAGCGACGGCACCATCCGTCCGGGCGACCGGACCTACACGCTCGACAACGACAAGTGAGGCTGGGATGACCACCAGAATCCTCCCGGCAGTCGGTGACGCCGACGCGGCCAGGTCCGTGACCACCCTGCTCAGCCAGCTCCCCGACGCCGAGCCGGCGGCTCCGGCCGGTGACTCGACACAGCTCATCGACACACTCGCCCGCCTCGCGAGCGAGTCCATCGAGGAACTGCCCGAGGTCGTACTGGTTCATGAGCGGATCGGCCCGGTGCCCGCCCTGGAACTGATCCGGGAGGTTTCCCTGCGCTTCCCCGCCGTAGGGGTCGTGCTGATCACCGCCGACGCGAGCCAAGTCCTGTTCGCCGCCGCCATGGATGCCGGGGCACGGGGCCTGGTCACCCTCCCGCTGAGCTACGAGGAACTCGCCAACCGGGTCCAGGCCGCCGCCCAGTGGTCCACCGGCGTACGGCGCCACCTCGGAGCGAGCGGTGATGTGTTCACCGGCCCCGGCGGCACCGTCGTCACCGTCACCGGCGCCAAGGGCGGCGTAGGGGCCACCGTGACGGCCGTCCAGCTGGCACTCGCGGCACAGGCTTCGGGCCGTACGGCCGCACTCGTCGACCTGGACCTCCAGACCGGCGACATCGCCGCCTATCTCGACGTGCAGTTCCGGCGTTCCGTGGTCGACCTGGCAGCCATCACCGACATATCACCGAGGGTCCTCTCGGACGCCGTCTTCTCGCACGACACGGGCTTGGCGCTGCTGCTGGCGCCCGGGGAGGGTGAACGCGGTGAGGAGGTCAGTGACCGCTCCGCCCGCCAGATCGTCAGCGCCCTGCGCTCGCGCTACGAGGTCGTCGTCATCGACTGCGGAAGCCAGATGAACGGTGCCAACGCCGCGGCGATCGAAATGGCCGACACCGCCGTGCTGGTGACGACCCCGGACGTCGTCGCCGTGCGTGGCGCCAAGCGCATCGTGCGGATGTGGGACCGGCTCCAGATCCGCAAGGCCGAGGAGACGGTCACACTCGTCAACCGCTTCAACCGCAACACGGAGATCCAGCCGCCCCTGATCCAGCGGATCACCGGCACCCGGATGGCGGGCACGGCGGTACCGGCGAACTTCAAGGAGCTCCAGGGAGCGGTCGACTCCGGCCGGATGCACGAACTGGACCCACGCTCCACCGTGAAACAGGCCCTGTGGGCCCTGGCGGGAGAGCTCGGACTCGTGAAGCCTTCGCAAGGAGCGGAGTCGCGCGGCGGCATGCTGCGCGGCGACAGGGGCTCGATCGGGGGCCGCCGGCGCAAGGGCGGCACGACCAGCGGGGGAGGCCGACAGTGATGAGGAACAGGGGAGAACCGGGCCGGATACGGGCACGGCTGAGAAACGACCGGGGACAGCTGAGCGTCGAGTTCACCGGGATGGTGCCGATCATCCTGGTGACGCTGGTGCTGCTCTGGCAGGCGGTGCTGGTGGGCTACACCTTCACCCTGGCGAGCGGCGCGGCGGACGAAGGCGTACGCAAAGCCGTTGCCTCGGGCGCCTGGGACCGGCGGAGCCGGTGCGAGGCGGCCGTGTACGAACGGCTCCCGAGCGCCTGGGAAGGGCCTGCGGAGATCCGCGAGTGCGGGTCCGAGGGGAGCGACATGGTCAAGGCCACCGTCAGGCTGAAGGCCCCCGTCCTGTTCCCGGGCTTCGCCAGCCTCCCCATCCCCGTCGAGGCAACGGCCGGCGCGGCCGCGGAAGGGAAGTGACGTGTCATGGCGCCCGTACGCATCCCACGCGCGGCCGCATCGAGAGCAGGCAGGGGCCGGGACCGCGGCTCGACCGCCATCGAGTACCTGGGCTTCCTCCCCATCCTCATACTCATCGGCCTCGCCGGCATTCAGCTCGGCCTGATCGCCTACACCGCGCAGCAGGCGGGCACCGGAGCCAGGGCCGCCGCTCGTACCGCCGCGCAGGAGGACGTCTCCGGGTCCTACGAACGGGTCGGAAGGGCATCCATGACCGGCTGGGTCGCCGACCGGGCCCGGATCTCGCCGCCGGTCCGTGGCGACGCGATCACGGTCAAGGTCACCGTCGCCATCCCGGACGTCCTGCTCGGCCTGCTCGGTGACCGGACCGTCGAGAAGTCCGCCACCATGCCGCGCGACTGAGCTCACCCATCCCATCCGAGGAGTACCACTCATGAGCCTGCGGGCACGCATCACCGCCCCCGAGGAGCGCGGAGGGGGACGGGAGGACGGCCATCTGGTCGCCACGTACCGCGCGAAGCTCCTCGAGGAGATCGACCTCGCGGAGATGTCCTCGCTGGCCGCCGCCGACCGGCGGGCCCGACTGGAACGCGTCCTCGGCCACATCATCAGCCGTGAGGGCCCGGTCCTCTCCACGGTCGAACGCTCCCAGCTCATCCGCCGGGTCGTCGACGAGGCGCTCGGGCTCGGTGTCCTGGAACCGCTCCTGGAGGACGCCTCCATCACGGAGATCATGGTCAACGGCCCCGACCAGATCTTCGTCGAACGGGCGGGCAGGGTCGAACAGCTCCCGATGCGCTTCGCCAGCCACGAGCAGCTCATGCAGACGATCGAGCGCATCGTCTCCACGGTCAACCGGCGCGTGGACGAGGCCAACCCGATGGTCGACGCCCGTCTGCCCAGCGGTGAGCGCGTCAACGTCATCATTCCGCCGCTCTCGCTCACCGGTGCGACGCTCACCATCCGGCGCTTCCCCAGGTCCTTCTCGCTCCAGGAGATGATCGGCTTCGGCTCGCTGGACCAGCAGATGCTGCTGCTGCTCGCCGCCCTCGTCCAGGCCAAATTCAATGTGATCGTCTCCGGGGCCACGGGTACGGGGAAGACCACTCTGCTCAACGCGCTCTCCGGACTCATCCCTGAGGGCGAACGCATCGTGACCATCGAGGACTCCGCCGAGCTCCAGCTCCAGCAGGGTCACGTGATCCGGCTCGAAACCCGCCCGGCGAACGTGGAGGGCAAGGGCCAGGTCACCATCCGCGACCTGGTGCGCAACTCCTTGCGCATGCGCCCCGACCGCATCGTCGTCGGTGAGGTCCGAGGCGGTGAATCGCTCGACATGCTCCAGGCGATGTCGACCGGGCACGACGGTTCACTGGCCACCGTCCACGCCAACAGCGCGGAGGACGCGCTGATGCGACTCCAGACCCTTGCGTCGATGTCCGAGATCAAGATCCCTTTCGAGGCCCTGCACGACCAGATCAACAGCGCCGTGGACGTGATCGTCCAGCTGACCCGGCACGCCGACGGCACCAGGAAGGTCACGGAGATCGCGGTGCTCGACTCGCACGGGCGTGACCCCTACAAGATCGTCACCATCGCCCGGTTCAACGGCCGGCCGATGGGGACCGACGGTGTGATCCACGGCGAGTTCCAGGCCCTCCCGCTCCCGCGACGTATCGCCGACCGGCTCTACATGGCCGGACAGCCGATCCCCCAGGCCTACGGGGTCGCTCCGTCAGACGAATACCTCGCCACCCGAGAGGCCAGATAGGTACCCCCGACATGGACAACCTCGCACCGCTCACCATCGGCGTCACGCTGCTGTGCTGCGTCCTCGGCGTCCTTGGCCTGCACGCGTACAACTCGGGCAAGGCCCAGCGCGAAGCCCTCGTCGACCGGCTCTCCTCGACCGGGCAGATCGAGATGGGCCCGCAGCGCCGCTTCCGGACGCTCGACCGCCGGCTGCGCCGTACGAAACTGGGCAAGAGGATCGAGCTGAAGCTCGCGGCCACCGGTCTCGACGTCACCCCGGGCGAATACCTCGTCTACATCGTGGCCTCGGTAGCGGCTCTGTGGCTGATCGCCGCCTCCGTCCTGGCCTCGTTCTTCGGACCGCTCGCCGGAATCGCCGCGATCTGGGGCGCCAACACCTTCCTGAACTGGCACCGCACCAAACGCACCGAGGCCTTCATCAGCCAGCTGCCGGAGATCTCCAGGGTGCTGGCCAACGCCACCCAGGCCGGCCTCTCCCTGCGCACCTCCATCGCCATGGCCGCCGATGAACTCGAAGCCCCCGCAGGCGACGAACTCCGCATCGTCGCCGACCAGCTGGGGGTGGGCCGCACGCTCGACGACTCGCTGGACGAGCTCGCCACCCGCCTGCCGTCCCGCGAACTGGTCGTGCTCGTGGCCACCCTGATCCTCTCCAACCGGGCCGGCGGCCAAGTGGTCTCCTCGCTGCGCAACCTCACCATCACCCTGGAGGAGCGCAAGGAGACCCGGCGCGAGGTCCGCACCCAGCTCTCGCAGATCAACGCCACCGCGTACGCCGTCCCGGCCATCGGCGTCGGCGCGATGCTCCTCGTCAACGCGATCCTCCCCGGAGCGCTCGACCGGATGACGGGATCGGTCGTCGGCCAGATCGCCGTCATCGTCTCGCTCGGCCTCTACACCGTCGGGTTCATCGCCATCCGCCGCATTTCCAAGATCGATATCTGAGGAGGGGACCGGTATGGAACTGCTGCTCGCTCTCGTCGTCGGCCTCAGTGTGTTCGGCGTCTTCAAGGGTGTACGGATGTACCGCGCCGAGGCCACCCTCCCCGGTGACCTCGCGCTCGCCCTGGAAGTGGGCTCGACCCGCACCACCGCGGTGGGCTCCGGCATCGACCGGCTCGGAATGCGCTGGGCACCACTGGTGCTCCGCCTGATGGGGCCGAAGAAGGTCACCGAGAAGCGCCGCAAGATCGACATGGCCGGCAACCCCGGCGGGCTCACCATCGACCGCTACGCCGCCCGCCGGGCCGTCTACAGCGTCCTCGGAGGATTCACCGCCTTCGTGATGCTCACCAGCGGCCAGTTCTTCATGGCCCTCCTCATGGTCGCCTTCGGCCTCTTCTGGGGCGAGGTCGGCATCTGGGCCGCCGTACGCAAGCGCAGGGACGACATCGACCGCACGCTTCCCGACTTCCTGGACGTCCTCGCCGTCGTCGTCTCCGCCGGACTCGGCTTCCGCCAGGCACTGGACCGGGTGTCGGAGAAGTACAAGGGCCCATGGGCCGACGAACTGCGCATCACCCTGCGGCAGATGGACATGGGCGTCAGCCGCCGCCAGGCCTTCGACGAACTGCGCAAGCGTAACGACTCCGAACAGGTCGCCATGTTCGTCACCGCTCTCCAGCAGGGTGAGGAACTCGGCGCGCCGATCGTGGACACCCTCATCGCCATCGCGAACGACATGCGCCGCACCGACGCGCAGAACGCCAGGCGCAAGGCGGCCAAGGCGGTCCCCAAGGCCACCCTGATGGTGACCACGTTCATGATCCCGGCGACCGTGCTCCTCATGGGCGCCGCCATGCTGCTCGGATCCGGCACCGACTTCGGATCCCTGACGGGGGAGTGAGCGGCCGGCCGATGACCATCTCCCTGCAGCCGGGACCGGAACCCGCGGACTCCCGCCACACCCTGTCCACCCCGGTGGGCCCGGCACCCACGGTGTCGATCCAGGTCAACGCCCTCCAGGCGCTGGCCCGGCAGGTGTTCCTCTTCCGGCTCGCCATGATCGCCATCGGCACCCCGCAGGCGCTCGGCAACAGCGCCCCCGGCCTCGCCGGCTGGCTGGTGGGATCGGCCGTCCTGGTGACCTTCGTCGGCTCGTACGCCCTCTACCGCGACTGGGAGCGCTTCGGGCCGCTCCTGGTGCGCTACCCGCTGCTCCTGGGCGTCGACACCGTCTTCGGCGCGCTGCTCCTGTTCACCGCCACCCCCGAATCGACCCTCGGCTACGCGGTCGTCTGCACCCCGCTGCTCGCCGGACTCCTCTACGGCTGGCGGGTCGCCGGTGTCTTCGCCGTCGTACAGAGCCTGATCCTGGCAGCGGCCTACGGCGCCGACAACCGCCCACAGACGAGCCTGGCCGAGGTGCTCCTCCTCCCCGGATTCTGCGTCCTCGCAGGAGCCGTCGGCGTCGCCCTGCGCAACCTGATGCTCCGTGTCGGTGCCGCCAGCCAGGCACTGACCGAGACCCGGGCCCGCCTCGCCGTCAGCGTGGCCGTCGAGGACGAACGCGCACGGCTCGCCCGAGAGATGCACGACTCCGTCGCCAAGACCCTGCACGGCCTGGCCCTCGCAGCCGACGGCCTGGCGCGCTCCTCCGACCGGATGGACCCGCGCACCGTCAGACACCAGGCAGAGCTGGTAGCCAGGTCCGCCCGCCGGGCTGCCGCCGAATCCCGTGAGCTCCTCTCCGACCTGCGCCGCGAATCCGGCCTGGACGGCGGCGTGGACATCGTCACCGAACTGAGGGCCAGGACGGAGGATTTCACCCGACGCCACGGAATGAACACTGTGTTCCGCACCCTCAGTGAAACGCCTGTACCCCTGGTCCCCCAGGTCGTCGCCAGACAACTGCTCACCGTCGCCTCCGAGGCGATGGAGAACGCCAACCGGCACGCCCACCCCACCTACCTCGTCGTCCTCGCGGGCATCAAGGGCGACGTCCTGCGCGTCAGCGTGTACGACGACGGTCAGGGTCTGCCCGCAGGCATCACACTCGACGACCTGAGGCGGGCCGGCCACTTCGGGCTCGTCGGCATGGTCGAACGCGCGGCCTCCATCGGCGCGCGCATCCGCATCGGCAAGGGACGGGCGGCCAAGGGCACCGAGGTACGCGTGGAACTGCCGACCGCCGCTCTGATCCCGGCCCGGACGACGGCCTCGGACCCGTAACCGCATCGGTAGTCGGTACGCGGGCCGAACCGCTCCTGCTCCACCGCTTCTGCTCCACCGCTCCTGCTTTACCGCTCCCCGCACCTTCGTCCCCACGACACCTGAGAGGAGGTCGCAGAATGCAGGACGACGTATCCCGCGCGTCGGGCCAGGACTGGGCGGCACAGCACCACGCCTCCCAGCACACGTCCTCGCACCGCACTCCGCTCAGCACGGAAGTCAGCTCCCCCGCATTCCCGGCCACCCAGCCCCCGCCGGGCCATCAGCAGGCCTCGGCAGCCGAACCATCCGCGACATCCGCCGGATCGGCCTCGGCGCCCCAGCCAATGCCCGCGTTCCCCGCCGCCCCAGACAGTCCAGCCCCCGGGCCCCTGCGGGTCGTCGTCGCGGACGACAACCCCGTCGTTCGGGCGGGACTCGGGGTCCTGCTCAGCGGCCGCGTGGACATCGAGGTCGTGGCCGAGGCCGCGGACGGGCGCGAAGCCTACGAAGCCGCTGTACGCCACCGGCCGGACGTCATCCTGCTCGACGTGCGCATGCCCGGAGTGGACGGCCTCTCCGCCTTGCCGCACCTGGTGCAGGTTGCACCCGTGATGATGCTGACGTACAGCCGCGAGAGCGACATCGTGCACGAGGCACTGCGTCTGGGCGCGGGCGGCTACCTGGTGCACGGCGAGTTCACCGCGGATGAACTCGTGCAGTCCGTACGCGACACGAAGAGCGGCCGGGCCCCCTTCACCGCAACAGCGGCCAAGGCGCTGCTCGCCCATATGCGCCAAGGGGCGGACCGGCAGCCGAGGCAACTCCCGGAGGGGCTCGGAACGGCCCTGACGACAGGCGTTCCGCCCCACGGCCCCGGCTCCGTGGCGCAGCCACCGGGCGCCGGTGCCTACGACGCACAGGCCCCCGCGCGGCCTCCGGCGCAACCGGCAGGACATTCGCAAAGCCTTTCGCAACTGCAACCTGTTGTGGCACAGTCTTCGACTGACGGGGGACCCAACAGACAGCAGGCGCCCAACGGGCGTCCGTACGACCTCAGTTCGAGGGAGGTGGAGGTCATGGAGCTCATCTCTTCGGGCATGAGCAACCAGCAGATCGCCGCCACCTGCTTCATCAGCGAGAAGACAGTCAAGAACCACATCAACAGGATCTTCACCAAGCTGCACAGCGGCAGCCGTAGTGAGGCGATAGCCCGATGGCTCGGCACGGCGCCGGGGTCGGGACCTGGAGCGAGGGGGACAGGCAGCCATGGCTGAACGGGGGAGGAGCCCCGGCACGGGGGTGCGCGCAGGAAGATGGGCCCAACGACCGCTTTGGGCCCGGGTTTGGGCCCTGGGGCCCTCCGCCGGACGGGCCGTCCCGTCGTACATTTCTCATGTCGCCGACGGAACCGGCCAGGAGGAAGCCGGTCCCAGAAGCGGCACCACAGAGACATACGCGTCGGCCGGCCATCGGTCGGCCGGACCCGGAGGGGAACACCATGAGCAACCTGATGCTGAAGGCTTCCGTCAACGCCAAGGTCTGGGCGAACACTTCGGTGGAGCGCATGAAGGCCCGGGCCCAGGCGGACCGGGGGCAGGGCGCGGTGGAGTACCTGGGCATCATCGTGGTGGTCGTGGCGCTCATCGCGGCGCTCATGCTGACGAACATCGGCACGACGATCGGAACTGCCATCACCGGGCAGATCAACAAGATCACTGGCGGCAAGTAGAAGCCAGACAGAGGTGCGAGGCAGGGCAGGCTTTCCCCATCTACATCATGGTGGTGGCGGGCCTGCTCTTCCTTGCGTTCGCCTACTTTGCCGTCGGCCAGGCATCGATGAAGAAGAACGAGGCCCAGACCGCCGCTGACGCGGCTGCGCTCGCGGCGGCGACGGACGCGCGAGACGCGTGGAAATGGCCCGGGGCCTTCGACCTCAAGGAGTGGGACGACCTGCTGGGCGGGCGCGGAGCTTTTTCGGGTTCCTGCGATGCCGCCGGCCGGCTGGCGGCCGACAACGATGCCCACATCCGCGAGAACGATTGCTATGCGGAGGACTGGCCAGAGGTCTCGTACACCGTCACGGTCGAGACGAACAAGCCCGTCGGCGACTCGGTGATCGCCAGTACGACGACGACGAAGGCCACGGCTACCGCACGAGCGGTGATCGAGCCGCGCTGCCGTATCGAAGAGGACACACGTCCCGCGCCGAGCCCTCCGACGGATGACGACGAGGGCGACACGGATGAGTCCGAGGAGCGGAAGGCGTACAAAGCCGTCTGCGATGACGAAGACTTGGACTTCGACATCGACCCGAAGAACCTCAAGCTCCTGCCGGACCTGGCAGACCTGTTCTCCGTCCACCTGGCCGACAAGTAGATGAACGACACCGAGAGGACCACGCCGATGCGTGCAGCCATGACCCGGATTCGCTTCAAGGGGGCCGCTGTGGCGGCTGCCTCTGTAGCCATGGCTGTCGTGCTGACGGCGTGTGGCGGCGACGGGGGGTCGGACGACTCGGAGGGAAAGACCAAAGAACCGTCCACTTCCTCCGACAGCAAGAAGAGTGAGGCGCCGGGGCCCGAGGCAGAGGATGAGAGCCAGGTGCTTGCCACGATCAAGGGCAAGGACGGCGTTGAGGTCACTGTCAGCTCGGCCAAGCGTGAATCCGGAGGGTTCGTCACCGTCAAGGGGCGGGTGAAGAACGGATCGGAGCAGATCTGGGCTGCTGCCGGCTGGCAAGGGCTTGAGCAGGAACTCGTGAACAACGGCGCATCCATGGCGGGCGCGACCTTGGTGGACCAGGTCGGGAAGAAGCGCTATCTGATCCTGCGTGACACTGACGGCCGTTGCCTGTGCACGAAGTTCGAGGGACTTGAGCCGGATGCCGAGGCACCGTTCTTCGCCCAGTTCCCCGCCCCGCCTCAGGCGACCACCGAAGTCGACCTCCAGATCCCGACCATGCCCACCGCGTCGATCAAGATCTCCGGGTGATGACCACCATGCAGCCACCCACCCCCACCCCACACACATCACGAGGCGCGCTGCGCCGCCGCGTCGGACTCTGCGTCGCGGCAACCGTGGTCCTCGGCACGTCAACGCTCTGGGGAGCCGCCTCCGCGACGGCGGACGACAATCCCACGGCCGTGCCCAGTGCCTCGCCGCCCATCGAGATCGACGCGAACTCGCCCGGGCTGATGCTCGGCGACGGCGCGACCCTCGGCGATGTCCGCGTCCTCGACATCAAATCCGTCGTCGAGGATCTGGGCGGGGAGGAACGCCGCGAGGACACCAACGTGGACATCACCTTCGCCCTCCAGGCCGAGGTCCTCTTCGGCAAGGACAGCGCGAAGCTGAGCGGTGAGGCCAACGCCCGCATCACCGCGATCGCGCAGGAGATCAAGAACCAGAACGCCACCAAGGTCCGAGTCTTCGGCTTCACCGACAACCTCGGCTCCTCCGCCCACGGTGACGTCCTCTCCAAGGAGCGGGCCAACGCGGTGCAGGGAGTACTGTCCCCGGGGCTCCCGAACGTCATCTTCGAGATCCGTGGCTACGGGGAGCAGTACCCGATCGCGAGCAACGAGACCGAAGAAGGCCGTAAGAAGAACCGGCGTGTGGAGGTCACCTTCCAGCGCACCGGCAGCTCGTAGAGCCGGTGGACAGCCCCGGGGGCTCGGTGCCGTGACCATTCGGTCAGGGGCACCGAGCCCTCGTGTGAACGGTTCCCAGTGTCGGAGGAGAAGAGCGGAATGATGTCGAGGCCCGGAGGCGGTGCGCTCGTCGGAGTGGCAGCGCTGCTCTGCGTACTGCTGCTGCCGGGCACCGCAGCGGCACACCTGCGCGCGGACGATGCTCCGGGAGGCGCCTCCTCGTACCGGCCTGCGCAGGGGGCGCTGCCAGTCACCGGCACGGAGTCGAGTGCGGACGGGCCCCAGCTGGAGCGGGCGAAGATCTACTCCGACACCATCGGCCCGGGCGAGAAGAAGTACTACCGGGTCCGGCTGGACGAGACCTCCAACGCGTTCGTCTCCACCGTGCTCGCCCCGCCCCCGGGTACCAAGAGCGGCATCCTCGACGGGATCCAGCTGTCCTTGACGTCGGCTGACGGAACGCCGTGCAGTTCCAGTCCGGCCATGTACTTCGGGGGCGACACCACACGTCCGATCGCGGGCTACGCGTCGCGTCGCATCGGGGACGACAGCACTGCCTGCCGGCAGGCCGGCGACTACCTCTACACCGTGGCATGGGCGGGCCCGCAGACCAGCGGCGCTGCCAAGTGGCCCATCGAGCTGACCTACATGGCCGAACCCGGGCTCAAGCCCGGTGCGGCGGAGCCCCAGGCGCCGACCTCATGGAGCTCGAAAGCACCGTCCGCGGGCGGCGAGGGCACTCCGCAGAAGGTGAATGGCGGTACGGGGTTCAACGACGCGGTAGCCGTTGACGACGGGACCTGGAGGGACGACCTCCGGCCCGGAGACAGCCGGTTCTACAAGGTGCCGGTCGCCTGGGGGCAGCAGCTCTTCCTGCGGGCCCAGTTGGCCAACTCGACGTCGGGCAGCTCGGCCTTCTCCGCCAACGGGCTTCGCCTGGCGCTGTACAACACCGCTCGTGGCCTCGTCTCCGACAAGAGCACCGGCTATACGGGTACCCCTACCGGAGTCGATCTCGGCACAGCCCCGGCTGCCTACGCGAACCGGTTCGCGAGGGCCTCGGACGGGGAGTCGGCCATGCGGTTCGAGGGCTGGTACTACATTCAGGTGAGCCTCGACCCCAAGGTGTCCAGCAGTGTTCCCATGACGTTGAACGTCGGCCTGGAGGGAACGGCGCAGCAGGGCCCACCGTACGACGGCGATGCGGAAGCGGCAGGCTTCGGCCTCGGCAGCACGGGTTCCGGCAGCGGTGAGGCCCTCACGATGCGCGCGATCGGCTTCGCCGGGATCGGCACCGGAACCGTGCTGGTCCTGGGCCTGGGCGCCTGGCAGCTCCTGAGCCGTCGCAGGCGCCCGGTGGCCGGGGATGCGGACGCCGCCTACAGCAGGTGATCGGCCTTGCCGGCCTTGATGTCCCGGATCATCTGCTGGAGGGCCTCGCGGCTGTCGGTGAGGTAACGATCCTCCGCCCCCACGAGGGCGATGTAGCCGTTCCCTTTTGTGTCGGTGCCTATCCGGAAGCAGGAGTTTCCTTCTCCGCAGAACGGCTCTTCCCACTGCACTTCGGACATCCGTCTTCTCCTCAGAGTCGCCGTGTGATGGTGTGAATGACGTCCCGCGAATCATCGGGTGACAGAGCAATCCGCTCCATCCAGTCCAGATGAGCCCTGTACTTGGCCAACTGGGTCTGCGAGTGGACGAAAAGCGGACCGTGCGAGTTGTCGATCTGTACGGTGTCCAGTTGCGGGGCCGCGCCCTCCGCGTACAACACCGTTTGCCCCGCGCCGGGAAACTCTCCTGCTGCGAAGGGGATGACGAGCAACCTGACGCTGGGGTGCTCGGATTTCTTGAGCAGGTTCCCGAGCTGGGCTTGCGCCACCGCGCGACCGCCGAACTGCATACGCAGGGCCGCCTCGTGGACGATGGCGGTGTAGGAAGGCGGCGAGTCGCCGTCAAGCACGCCTTGACGTTCCACCCGGTGGGCCAGGCGCAGTGTGATCTCCCGCTCCGGCAGTTGCGGAATGACGACTCGGAACAGGGCGAGAGCGTGGTCGGTCGTCTGGAGAAGGCCAGGCATATGCATCGCGTAGGCGGCTCGCATCCGGAGGGCGTGGGCCTCCAACTCGGCGATGTCGAAGAGTCCCTGGGGCAGCGTGCCCCGGTACTTCTCCCACCATCCTCGGCTCGAGGGCTGTGCCATCTCGACGAGCGCGTCGATGTACTCACGGTCGGTGCAGCCGCAGTTGTGGGCCAAGGTGCGCAGGCGATCCGGGCTGATGGGCCGCGCACCCGCCTCGATGTTCGAGATCTTGCCGCGATCGACGCCCAGGAGCCCGGCCGCGGACTCGGCCGAGACGCCGGCCGACGTGCGCAGTATCCGCAGCTCTGCCCCGAGGCGCTTCTGCCGTTCAGTAGGGGCCGTCCTCGCTGCCATGCCGTTCCTCTCCGCGTGCGGTCACCGGCAGTCTGCCGCCTGTGCATGTGACTCATCCTCGAAAGGGTTCAGTTCTCCTTTCGTGGGGGCAATTTTGCCCCCTCGTGACTACATTGAGTACCGCACCGCACACGCTGCGCCAAGTCGAAGTGCATCGCGCCGCCCTGCCCGCACCTCCTGCCCTGGGAGGGGCAGGTCCGCGTCAGAGAGACAGGCCACAACTCGGCCGCAGCAGCGGCGACCGTCAACTCAGCCCCGTACCCGGGAGTCAGCCATGCGCCCGTACTCGCCACCACCCCAACGCACCGCTCTGTGTCCCGCGAGGTCACTACGGCCCGCCCCGCACCTCGAGCCGCCGAGCCCCCGCCCGCACCGAGGGCTCGTCCTGAGCCTCACGCTGCCGGGTGACCCACGCAGTGCGGCGGTCGGGAGGCACGCGGTCACGGCCGCGTTGTCCACGTACGGGCTGCGCTCCCACGGGTGGCCGGCCACGCTCGCCGTCACCGAGCTGATCGCCGTCAACGCGGCGCTCACGCCCGGCCGCGAGCTCTACCTCTCGCTGCGACACCGTGACGACGCCCTCCGTCTCGTCGTCTGGGACCAGCACCCCCGCCACGCCGATCCGGACACCCTCGCCCTCTGCGAGGTCCGGCGTCGGCGGGCCCTCTGGCTGCTGGCGGCCGTCGTCGACGACTGGGGCGGTGACTGGGGCGTCGGCGAGGCCCGGCCACCCCATCAGGGGGTGAAGTCCTGGGTCCTCCTCCCGCAATGACGCGGGGACTCGCTGAAGGGCCGTTGGGATGTCACGGACGGATTGTGGCCCGGGATGTCCGGTATGGGTGTCATTGACTTCTCCGCGACTGGGGGGCCGTGGGTCGTGGGTGCGGTTGTTGGGTATCTCGGGGGCATGGGGACCGTGCCGGGGGATCGTTCCGAGCCGACTGCCGCAGACGCGCACATACGACACCTCCGCGCGGAGGTCGAGAAGATCGTCGGCGAGGCGAGCATCGGGGCCAGGAGGGCGCAGCGGCGTAGCAAGCTGTGGAACGCGACGTACCTGTTCCTCGGCTTCCCGGCAGCGGTTCTCGCGGGGATCTCCGGTGCCGCGGGGCTCGCCTCCGCCGGGGCGCGCGTGCCGGCGGCCGTTCTCGCCCTCCTGGCGGCGGGCTTTTCGGCCGGGGCGACCTTCCTGCGTGCCGATGTACGGCAGACGGCGAACCTCCGCAGGCGATATGCGTGGCAGCAACTGGAGACCCAGGCCAGGTTGGTACTCGCGCATGAGGCCTATGTGGGCGTTCGGGAGCTGCACGCGGCGCTCATCAGGCTGGTCGAGCTCCGGGCCGCCGTCCCGTCCAGTGCTCTCGTGCTGATCGAACAGCAGGGACCGGCACCGCAGTTGCCGACACAGTCGATGCCGACGATCAGCCCTCCTGATCCCGGAGCGCCGTGATCGCGCGGGCCGGGCTGTGCGTGCGGTATTCCGTGGCGGCCGAGGGCGAGGACCGGCACCATGGTGGCCGGCAGGTGCGGACGCGGGAGGGTGAGTGGCGCGGGTGGCCGGGGATGCGCGGGCGGCAGTGCTGACGGAGCTGTGGGAGCGGCGATGGCCGCTCTGTCCCCCCGTGGGGTACAAGCTGCGTGACCCCTACCGCGACGTGTGGATACGGTTCCACAGCCTGCCGGAGTCGAAGCGGTACGCGGAGGACGAGAGCGAGTACGGCATCCTCCTGGAGCGGTACAACACCGTCCTGGACCAGCTGTTCGCCGGTGGTGACGTGTATGTGATCACGCCCGTGTGGGCGACCGAGCCGTCGGCCCCGACTCACCGGCCGGATGCCAACTACTGGCGGAGCCTGCTGGTGGAGGACGATCCCGACCCCGAGTTCCGCACGTACTGCCACCTCTTCGCCGCCCGCAGGCCATGGCGGCACGGCTGCATCGACGCGACGCTCCGTGATGTGGCCGACGACAAGGTGGGGGGCGTCCTCATCACCGACACCGCGATGCGACGCATCCATCACCCCTATGACGGAGGTGCGGATGTCTTCCTCGCCACGCCCGAGGAGCGGGACCGGTTGCGGGACCGGTACGCCACCTGGCTCTCCAGCCACCCGGAGGGCCTCTGAGCGGACCGGGCCGCGGGCGGGCGCTCCCGGCGATTCCACCTCACGCCGGCACCGTGCTCGCCAGCGCCGCGCGGATCTCGCTGATCATGCGGTCGGGTGTGCGGAAGACCGTCACGGCGGGGAAGCGGAGGATCAGCCGGACTCCGGGGCAGGCGCTCAGCGCGTTGAAGCGGTCCAGGTCGCGGCGGTGGGCGCCACGGCCGCCGTGGTAGGCATAGCCCTCGATCTCCACCACCACGCCCTCCCGTACGAAGAGGAAGTCGGCCCGGATCCGGCGGCCCGCGGGGGTCAGCAGTTCCGCCTGGCTGAGCGGGTGCAGGCCGGCATCGTGCATGCGTAGCCGGGCCACCGTCTCGGCGGGTGAGCCGCTCTGCGGATCGGCCAGTGCGAGCCATCCTTGCGCCCGCGGCAAGCGGTGGCGGCGGGTGGGGTGCGTCGCACAGGCGGCGGTCAGCAGGTCGGTGGTGACCAGGCGTGCACGGCGGATTCCGCCCACCACGCGGGGACTCAGCGCGGAGTCCACAGCGACCAGCGCCGCGTCCCTCGGACCGGACAGGAGCAGGTCGCGCAGGGTACGCAGCGGAGTGGTGGCCCGCAGCCCGCGGCGTGCGCAGATCTCGGCGGGGGTGAGAAACGTACGGTGCACCGTGAAGCCGTGGCGTCGACCGGTGGTGCTGGCCGGGTCGGTGAACTCCAGTGCTTCCCGGAGGAGTTCGATCAGGTGGAGTGACGCCGCGGCGCCATGGCTGAGGGTGTGGCCCGGGTGCAGTATCTGTACGGCGCGGGCCTTCACCCACGGTGTCAGCTCGACGCCGGGCGCCGCCCAGGCCCCCGTCACCACGCGCTGCCAGCGCCCCGCGTGCAGCGATCGGCTCAGCTGCCGTGCTTCCACACCGGCGGCGACGACCTCCCGGGTGAGTAGAAGGCCCCACCGGGCGAAGTGCTGAAGGTTCCCCGTCATGGAGAGAGGATGCCTCGCGGGCCGGATTGCTGCCTGGGCCTGTGGATAACCGGGGCCGTCGCGATGCGGGGGAGGGTGCCGACGCCGGCCGGAACGGCCTGCCTGCACGACGGACGCGCTCAGCTCACCGTCGCCGCGAACGCGACAAGCAGCCCCAGCGAGAACAGCCCGAGCACCGTGGCGAACACCGCCGGCATCAGCACCGGCCCCCATGCGCCGGGTCCCGCCACAGTGGCCCGCCGGTCCGGGGCCGCCGGGTCGTAGGTCACGCGCACCGGCGCCCCGACCTCGAAGCCGAAGGGACCGGGGGCATGGTCCGTGAACTCGACCTCACTGCCGTCCGGGGTGCGGAAGGCGAAGACGTACTCGGTGCGGTAGCGGTTCTCCGTCCCGGATCCGCGGTCCACCACGCGCCGGTCCGAACACCGGCCCTCGATTCGTTCGCCGTGCCGGACCAGCCGCAGCACGCGGAAGAGCCGGAGGCCGGAGCGGACCGCGAACGCGCCGAGGAACAGGCCGAACAGCAGCAGGAAGGTGGCCGTGCCACCGGGCAGTGCGTCCATGAACGAGGCTCCGGTACGGGTTACTTGACGGTGATGGACTCGACGAACGAGTCGAGGTCCGCCGGACTCAGCGCGTCCTTCACCGCATTGATCCGGATGGCGAACGGTACGTCCTTCGAGTCGACGCCGGCCACCACGACGCCTGTCATCCGAGTCCCCTTCGCCGGGGTCGACTCCTCGCCCGTCGACGTGAACTCGTAGTCGATCCGACGCGCTTCACGGGCGCTCTCCTCACCCGCGAGTCGCACGTCCTGGGTGTCCTTACGGGTCGCTCCGAGGCCGATGCCGGCGCCGGCCGCGGCGGCGGCCTCACCGGCGTCGCTGACGCCCGTGGCGAAGTTCAGCTGGACCGAGACCATGCCGGTGCGCACCCCCTTGTCCTCCTTGAGCGCGACCGCCGCGTTGGCCTTGCTCCGCTCGGTGGCGGGCTGCGGGGCGTACCCCTCGTCCTCGGGGTAGCCGACGGACACGCTCTTCGTGTCGAGCGTGCCCCAGCCGTCCGGGACCGTCGCGGCGTCCGTGCCGCCGCAGCCGCTGAGCAGCGTCAGGCCGAGGGTGGCGGCGACGGCCGCGCCGAGCGCCCTGGAGTTCGTCAACGTCATCGCCTCTTCGTCGCGCGTGTTCACTGCGCGCAGTAGCTGTACGGGAGGTACGTGCGCTTGTCACCCTGCGGAGCTCCGAGGAACTGCGCGTCCGTCAGTGTCTCCTTCTTGTGCTCGTCGGAGATCGAGAATCCGAGGCTCATACCCAGGGAGACCTCGAAGCCGAACTCCTGGGCGTCGGTCTCGCCGTGGTACTGCATCGTGCTGGACAGGCCGTCCTGGAACATGAGCTGCTCGAAGGGGTCGGTCCCGGCGGGCTTCTTCTGCAGAGAGTTGTCGCCGAACATGTACTCGAACGGGGCGGTGTTGTTGCCGGATCCGTCGAGCCACTCCTCGGCGAGGGAGCGCTTGGCCTCGGTGATCTTGTCGGTCTCCTTGCCGAAGACGATCGAGTTCGTCTGCACCTCGATGCCCGTGTCCCCGGAGGAGTCGGTCACGCTGCCCTTGCCGCCGCGCTTGTCCTTGTCCTTCTTGCCGTTGTCGCCGCCGGCCTCGCCCTTGTCGGACGTCGAGGTCTTCTCCACCGTTTTCGTCATGTCGATCCGGACGATCTTCCCGGACTCCTGGTCGCGGGTGACGGTGATGGCCCCGGTGTGGGTGTCCTTGGCGCCGGCGGTGCCGCCCAGCGGACCGGCGTTGCCGCCCACCTTGCCCTCGATCTCGAGCTTGGCGGTGTAGGTGTACGACTCGTTGCCGTTGACGTCGTCCTTGGTGATCGTCACGTCCGGCGAGAACTTGGCCTTGCCGCCCAGCTTGGCTCCGAGCTTGGTGTCGTCGCCCGGCTTGATGGAGAGACCGCCGTCCGCGTACAGGTTGATGCCCAGGGTCGAGTAGGAGATCTTCTTGTCGCCGATCTTCTTCTCGATGTCCTCCTTCTTGTCGGCCCACTTCATGCCGGAGTACCAGCCGCTGCCGTAACTGCCGCTGTGCTTCATCGAGGTTTCCCACATCTTCATTTCCTCGATGTCGTCCCGCATCTTCTGGGCGTCCGCCTCGCTCTTGAACACCCAGGTGTCACCGTTGGTGATCTTGATGCCGCCGCCGATGTCGACATCGGCCTTGCCCAGGCTGCCGAGCTTGACGCCGGGGGTGCTGGCGTTGAGGCCCGCGGACGCGGCGTCGGTGAACGTCATGTAGACGAGCTTGTCGTTCTCGTCGACCTTTCCGTCCTCGTTCACATCGGTGTTGGCCTGGGCGACCTTCTGCTGGAAGCCGTACTCCTCGCCCCATTCGAACCAGCCGATCTTGACCTTCCCGCCGGCGGTGTCGGAGATGTTGGAGACCTGGCAGAGCCTGGGTTCGTAGTCGGCGTCGGTCTTCGGCGTCGCCGTCCCGTCCCCGCCCGTCGTGCACCCGCTGCCGTCCCCGGTGAGCGTGCTGATGGCGCAGCGGATGCGTTCCCCGATCCGGCCTCCGATCCCCGCCATGGCGAGCGCGCCGACCAGCGCGACGATCAGGACGACGACGCCGAGGTACTCGGTCGCCGTGGCGCCGCTGTCACGCCAGTTGTACGAGCGTGTGTACGACGGGGGAGCGGAACGCGAATCGCCCCGGTCCTCGAAGAGGCGGTCCAGAGCCACCCCGACGGCCGCGCCGGTGACCATGGCCACGGCCGGCATCAGGAGGCCTTCGGTGCCCACGACGTCCCACGCCACGGCATAGCCGTACGCGAGTCCGGCGACGGGGACGACGAGCGAGCCGAGGAGGTACAGGCGGCGGGATTCCCGGTGCCGGTCGGGAAGGGAGCGGGCGGCCGCCAGGACCGTCAGTGCGGTCACGAGGACGCTGGGCAGGTGCAGCAGGGCCAGTCGCCAGCCGAACTGTTCGAGCCGTTCGTCGGTGGCGAGAGTCTCGACGAGCATTCGCGCCATCAGGAACCCGGCGATGACGTAGGCGAGGGCGCCGGCCGCCCAGCTACGGCTCAGGGGGAAGAACCAGCCGCCCCCGCCGCCACCCGGCCCGCTGGCGGTGCCCGGCGGTATATGGCCCGGGACTCTGCCTCCCCAGTCGCTGCCACCGCTCACGGTTCACCCTCTCGCCGACACCTGCCTTCTGGCCCCTCGGGGGTGAATGTACGGCCGGCAACCGCGTTCGACCTGGGCCCTGGGCCCCAAAGAAGGGCCCAACTCCGGTCACGGTCAGGCCGGTCGGGGGCCGCTGCGGTCAGCGGCGCGCGACGCACCGACCGCCCGGCGTGCGAGGCGCTTCGACCGTTGGGCCCGTGGGCCCACGACGGTGAGGAGAGCGCCCGCGCCGGGTGTCAGCCGCCCGCAGGCGTGTGGCGAGCGCCGTTCAGCACGGAGTCGAGCAGTTGGGGGAACAACGGGAGGTTCCGGAACTGCCGGTCTTCGCGGGACGGGCGATGAGCCTGCCGCCTACTCCGTAGGCAGCGGCTTGGGCGGGTAGCTGCGCAGGACGAGTGAGGTGTTGACCGGTCCGTAGCGGGCGAGGGAGTCCACGACCTGTTCGAGGCGCCCGGCGTGGGGGCAGTGCACGTCGAACAACAGGCAGTCCTCGCCGGTCACGCGGAGGGTCGTGACGACTTCGGGAATCCGGGTCGCGAGGGCGAGTGCCTGGGGCAACTGGGCGTGGGTGGTGCGCAGACGGACGACGGCATGGATGTTCAGCCCCACCGAGGCCGGCTCGACCACGGCCCGGTAGCCGGTGATGGTCCCGCTCTTCTCCAGGCGCTGGATCCGGGCGCTCGCGGCCGGCTGGGACAGCCCGACCCGGCGTCCGACCTCGGCTCCGGTGAGCCGGCCGTCGGTCTGGAGCAGGTCCAGGATGGCACGGTCGATTTCGTCGAGTGATTCCATCGTTGTCGCCCCCACTCTCTTCGACATCACTTGCTGAGGACGTTCGCTGCCACCCGGCCTCGAAAATGGCCTCGATGCCCCAAGGGACAGGCGGCACAGGAAGAAAGGGCGGCAGGCGATGGTCGCGTACGTCATCATCCCCGGGATCGGCGGCTCGGACGAGCGGCACTGGCAGAGCCTGTGGGAGGACCGTTGGGGGACCTCGGCGGTCCGCATCGCACCGGGCTCCTGGACCGCACCGGACCTGCGGGACTGGGTGGACTCCGTCCAGACCGCCTACGAGCTCGCTTCCGGGCGGGACGAGGGGCGGGACGAGGGGCGGGGCGAGGGGCGTGACGGCCGCGTGGTGCTGGTGGCGCACAGCCTCGGCTGCTGGGCGGCCGCTCAGTGGCTGGACCGGGCGCGGCCCCGGGGGGTCGCGGCGTTCCTGGTCGCGCCGCCCGATCGCCGGGGGCCGGCGTTTCCGCGTGAGGCGGCGTCGACGTTCCTGGACCTGACCGCTCGCCCCCTACCGGGCCGGAGCCTGATGGTGACCAGTGACGACGACCCCTACTGCGACCCGACGGCGTCCGCGACGCTCGCCGCGGGGTGGCAAACGCCATGGCGCTCCGTCGGAGAACACGGGCACATCAACTCCGGCAGCGGTCTCGGCGACTGGCAGGCCGGCCGGGAACTCCTCCGTGCGCTCGTCGACGGGTCCGCCGCCTCCTGAAGCCGCGCGGAGGAGCTGTGCGTGGGCACCCGGTCCGCGTAGTTGGGTCCGTGGGCCCAAGACGGCGGCCCTGTGCGGTAGTTAGCGTCTTTCGTATGTCTCGTCCGGGGGAAGTGCGTCGTCGGTCGCGCCGTTGGTCGCGGGGGAAACTGCCCCGGACAGGGGTGCACCTCTTGGGGTTGCGCCGGGGTCAGCGTGGTCAGGGTGCGATCGAGTACGTCGGCCTGGTCATGGTGGTCGTGGCGATCATCGGCGCGCTGGTGGCGACGGGGATCGGTGCGGAGCTCTCGGAGAAGATCAGCGCGCAGGTGTGCCGTGTCACCGGCGGTGGGGACTGCGGTGGCGGTGGTGGAGATCCCGAGGCGCAGGATTCGCCGGGGGACGGCAAGCCGGTCTCCGACGACGGCACCCCCAAGTCCCAGTCGCAGATCGATTACGACGCCGCGCTGAAGGAGCTCCAGGACGCGCGGAACGCGGAGAAGACCAGTTCGGACAAGGCGTTGGAGGCGGCCAAGGAGCTCGCCAAGATCCTGGCCGAGGAGCTGGGGATCACCGATGCGCTGGACTGCATCACCAAGGGCGACATGGGCGCCTGCACGGAGACGTTGATCAATGTGCTGCTGAGCCTGATCGGGGGTGCGGTCGGGAAGCTCGCGGCGAAGTACGGGGCGCCATGGAAGTGGAAGAAGGCCGCGAAGCTGATCCAGGCTCTCAAGAAGCACGGCGGGGATCTGTACGACGGGCTGAAGGGCCTGGTCAAGAACCGCAAGAAGGTCAAGGACGCGGAGAAGAAGCTCGCCGACGCGCAGAAGAAGCTCGACGCCGAGAAGAAGGACCCGTCCAAGAAGGACCCGAAGGACGACAAGCCGACCACATGCCCTGCCGCGCACAGCTTCCCTCCCGGAACTCCGGTCCTGCTGGCGGACGGGCGGAGCATCGGGATCGAGAAGGTCACCGCCGGCTCCCTGGTCCACGCGACCGATCCGGAGACAGGTGCCGCCGGGCCCCGTGAGGTCGAGCGGCTGATCACGACCCACGAGGACAAGCACTTCACGCGGCTGGTGTTCCGCACGCCCACGGGACCTGCGGTGGTCACTGCCACCGACACCCACCCGTTCTGGTCGGTCGACCGGCGGCGATGGCTGGACGCCGGTGACATCCGCCCCGGGGCCGGTCTCCGCACCCCGGACGGCACCGCGGTCACGGTCGCCACCGTCTCCCGCTACACGGAGCGGCAGACCACCCACGACCTCACCGTCTCCGGCCTCCACACCTATTACGTGCTCGCGGGGACGACGCCGGTCCTCGTGCACAACAACGACTGCGGTGTGTCGGCGGAAACCCTTGAGCAGGCCTGGCAGACGTGGAACACGCCGGCGAACCTTGAGCACGTGATCGATCCGGCCAAGCACGGGTTCGGGGACCTCGTGGCCAAGTCGGGGGGCCGCGAGCAGGCCCTTCGCTCGATCATGGACAGCCTCAAGGGCGCTACCGACCTGCCGGCGGCGGGAAAGTACGAGGTGAGCCGGGTGATCGGGGGCGAGACAGTGACGATCCGGGGAGCCGTCGTCAACGGAGTTCCCAGACTCGGGACCGCGTTCATACCTGGAAAGTTCCCCGGCTGAGGGACAGCACCGGGGAAAGGCCCTTCACGGCGCACTGCCGACGGTGTGCTGAGATTCGAAGAACATCCGCCGCGATCGCCCCGACAGGGCGGCTACCCGGAGGCTCCACCCGTGCCCGTTGCGATCACTCCCCGCCCGTTGGACCCGGCCGAGAGGGCCGTGGTCGAGCTGCTTCTCGCCAATGAGTTCCCTGGCGCAGCCGAACTGCGCGCCCAAGTCGGCCTCGTGCGGGTCGTCGCGCGATGGGGGGCGCATTCCGCGAGCGTCGACCTGATGGTTCCGGAGGGTGCTCCGCGGTCCTCGGCGGGCTCCGGGGTCGTTCCGGTGGACGCCACAGTCGTGGACGCGTCGGGCTCGCTCTTCGGGGAAATCCTCCTCTGGACCACCGCCGGGCATCTGTCGGCCATCGAATTCGCCTGGTACGGGGACGAGCCGCCCAGCGCTCTTCCGGATGTCGAAATGATCACTACCGAGGTCCGGAGCTAAGGGCTGTCCCGTAATGCCCGGTGGATCAGCGCGCGGCGTCGGATGCGGTGCATCGCAAGGCGGAGGGGCGTCCTCATACCGGGCGTATTCGGGCGATCCGACAACGCGGCGAGGTGCCGTAGCTGTCGTCGTGCGCCCGCCGGTTGTTACGGGACAGCCCTTGGGGCCTTCGTTCGGATCAGGGCGCGGGGTCCGGTGCCGTGCGTCGTCGTCGGTCGGCCGGCCCGCGGCGAAGCCGGCCGTTGAGCGCGTTGTGTGCGGCGACTCCGAACACCAGCCCCCAGAACGCCGAGCCGATGCCGAACAAGGTGACTCCGGAGGCCGTCGCCAGGAAGGTGATGAGCGCGGCCTCCCGGTCCTTCTCCTCCCGCACCGCGCCCGTCAGCCCGCCGGACAGCGCGCCGAGGAGGGCGACGCCGGCGATGGCGGCGACCAGTTCCTTCGGCAGGCCCGCGAAGAACGCCACGAGGGTCGAGCCGAACGCACCGACCACCAGGTACACGGCACCGCAGGCGACTCCGGCGACGTAGCGCCGCCGGGGATCGCGGTGGGCCTCGGGTCCCGTGCAGATCGCGGCGGTGATGGCCGCGAGGTTCACCGCGTGGGAGCCGAAGGGGGCGAGCACGGCGGAGACCAGTCCGGTGGAGCCGACCAGGAGGCGGTCGTCGGGGCGGTACCCGGACGCGGAGAGCACACCGACCCCGGGAGCGTTCTGGGAGGCCAGTGTCGCCAGGGTGAGCGGTACCGCGATACCGACCAGTGAGGCCACGGAGAAGGCGGGTGTGGTGAACACCGGCTGCACCAGGCCGACATGGTCCAGCCGGACGTGCAGCTTCGAGCTCGCGGCGCTGCACACCACACCGGCGGCCAGCGCCAGGAGCACGGCGTACCGGGGGAGCCACCGCTTTCCCAGCAGGTAGGCCAGGAGTACGGATCCGGCGATGACCGGGGTGTGCTCCAGCGAGGTGAACACGTCCGCGCCGAACGAGAACAGGATGCCCGCGAGCATGGCGGACACCACCGCGCCGGGCACGAGCCGCATCAGCCGCCCGAAGACGCCGGTCACCCCGATCAGGGCGATCACGACGCCTGACACCACGAAGGCGCCGATGACCTCGCCGTACGCGTACGAGCCGATGCTGGTGACCAGGAGCGCGGCGCCCGGGGTGGACCAGGCGGTGATGACCGGCATGCGGGTGCGCAGGCTGAGGGCGATGCACGTCAGTCCGCTGCCGATCGAGATCGCCCAGATCCACGACCCGGTCTGCCCGGCGTCCAGGTGCCCGGCGCGGGCGGCGGACAGCACGATGACCAGCGGGCCGGAGTAGGAGACGACGACCGCGACGACGCCCGCGAGTACGGCGGACAGCGAGAGGTCGCGGACCAGCCGTGGCCGCGGCGAGGGCTCACCGGAAGTGGGCTGCTCCGTACGTTCCTCCGCCGTCGGTACCGATGGACCGGCCGTCATCCGCTGTCGCCCTTCTTCCGCGCTGTCCGGGCTCCCGCTGTACGAGCGACGCCCGCCGTACGGGTCGTACGGACGCCCGAAACCCTCGCACGACGTGCCACGCCCGTTTCGCCGGGTCCGGCACGCGAGACGGGGGAGGGACACGCGGGCTTCGGGTGCGAGCGGCGCGGGTCGCGGGCCGGAACCCTGCCGACGGGGCCTGTTCGTGCGCTCCAGGATCCGGAAGGGTGTCCAGGTGTCGACGGAACGGGACAGGGACCATGCCTGGTGATGAGCGCGGAATCGGTCTGCCCGGGCGTCTGTGTGCTCCGCACTCCGCCGTGCGCGGTGACACGACGTCCGCAGCGGACCTCGGGAAGGCCGGCCCACGGGCCATGAAGCACCGAGGGGATCTGGGACGCCGATGGCCGATTACACGTTCCTGACGGTGCACCGGTGCTCGCCGGACGCCATGGCGGCGGCCCTCGCCGCGGTGGTGGGGGTGACGGCCGCCGAAGTGGACGTCGCCGACGATTCGGACGGGCACCGGGACTGGGCGGCCGTGGTGCTGTGCGACCGCATGAGCCTGGCCGGTGACCTGGCGCTCTCCTGGGAGGTCCATGTGTCGGCGGACCTGGTGCCCGCGCCGCCTGCCGAGGCCGAGGCGGCACTGCGGCTCGCGGCCAGGCTCGGTACCACCGTGCTCCATCCGGCCGACGGGGTGCGCCCCTCGGCCTACTGGGCGGCCACACCGGACGGCATCAGGACACGGGCGCGGGTACTGGACGGGGACACGGGCGGGGACGACCGGCCGGTCCTCACCGTGGACGCCGTCGAGAAGCCGGTCGGCCAGCTGCCCCGGGCCCGGGTGGAGCGCATCCTCGAAGCCGGCCGGGACGGTTGAGGGCCCGGGTTGGGTCCCTGGGCCCAAGACGGTGGGACCGCCGGGACACTAGCGTCTGCGCCGCAGGTGATCGACGCCCGTCCCGGCGCACCCCCACGGCGCCGGGCCGGGCCGCAACCGGAAGGTGAAGGCGCGTGCCCACGGCTGAGCAGCTGACCCTGAACGACGAGGAGTCCCGTCTCCTCCAGCAAGGGCTGATGGAATGGTGCGGCCCCGCCCGCTGCACCGAGGAGTTCGCCGTGGCCATGGGCTTCGACAGCGCCCAGGACCTGAGCCGCCGCGGCATGTCGATCCGCAGTGCCCTGGCGGAGAGGGAGGCGCTGGACCCGATGGACTGGGCGCGGGCCCTGCTGGCGACCGAGCTGGCCTTCGCCAGTGAGGTGGTCGGCTCGGGGTACGAGTGGTCCACCACGACGGGCTGGTCCGACGACACCACGTTGCGCGTCCTGCGCTCGACGCAGCTGAAGCTGATCCGCACGGTCGCCCCGCTGGTCGGCCGGGGGCTCGGCACCCGGCAGGACCCGCACACCGAGGTCCTGCGGGCCGGAGGAGGGCCACCGCCGGGCCCGGCTTGGTGATCTCGGCGGCGGCGGGCTCATAATCGGCCGCATGCCCGATCAGCAGACGCGCTCCCGCTCGGTGGCGCCCGAATCCCGCAGCACCCCGCACCGTGCCATGGCCCTGCTCACCGCCGCCGCGCCCGCTCTGGGCGCCTACGCGGCGGTCAGGGCCGTCGGGATTCTCGTCCTCTGGGTGTCGGCGTCGGTCGCCGGGAAGGACGCCCTGCACCTGCTGGGCGGGCGCTGGGACTCCGTCTGGTACCAGCGGATCGCCGAAGACGGCTACGGGTACACCGTCACCCTCCCCGACGGCGGCGTCCACCCCGACCTGGCCTTCTTCCCGCTCCTGCCGGCCCTGGAGCGCGCCCTCGCCACGGTCACCCCGCTCACCGCGCAGGGCGCCGGGATCGCCGTCGCCTGGCTGGCGGGGCTCCTCGCGGCCTGGGGGATCTTCGCCGTCGGAGCACGGCTGTACGGGCGGCGGACCGGGGTGGTGCTGGCCGCGCTCTGGGGGGCGTACCCGACGGCGTTCGTGCAGTCGATGGCGTACACCGAGACCCTGTTCACCGCACTCGCCGCCTGGTCCCTGTACGCCGTGCTCAGGGACCGGTGGATCGCCGCGGGCGCGCTGTGCGTGCTCGCAGGGCTGACACGCCCCTCGGCCGCCGCACTCATCGCGGCGCTCGCCCTCACGGCCGCCGCCGTCCTCGTCCGGGAGTGGCGGGCGGGCGAACGGCGAGGTCTGCTGCGCCGGAACGCGCGCATGCTGCTCGGAGTCTGCCTGGCACCGCTGGGATGGCTGGCCTATGTGGTGTTCGTCGCCGTACGGGAGGGCGGCCCGTTCGCGTATTTCGACGTTCAGGCGCAGTGGGGCAACAGCATCGACGGGGGCCGGGCGCTGGCTGCTTTCATCGCCGGACTGCCGCTGCCCGCCGCGCTCGGGCTCTGTGCCGCGCTGGGGCTGCTGGGATGGCTGGTGTTCCTGTGCGTACGGCAGCGGCAGCCGCTGCCCGTGCTCGTCTACGGCATCGCGGTCGTCGTCGTCTCGCTCATCGGCTCCGGCTACTTCGGCTCCCGGCCGCGTCTGATGATGCCCGCGTTCCCCCTGCTCCTGCCCCCCGCAGTCGCGCTGGCACGGCTGCGTACGGCGGCCCGCACGGGCACGGTCTTGGGCGCGCTGGCCATCGGCTCCGCCGCGTACGGGGCATGGACGCTGCTGGGGCCGGGACCGCCGTGAGTTGGGCCCACGGGCCCACGCGCCGCGGGTGCCCCGGTTGTTAGCGTGCTGATCCGGTGCACAGCGGGTCGGGAGCGGTGAGCGATGAAGGTATGCAGCACTGTCGTGGCGGCGAGCACGCTCGTCCTCTGCCTGGCGGCTGCCGGCTGCGGGCCGGACGACGGCGAGGACAAGGGGGCCGGCAAGAAGGCCACCGCCTCACGGACACCGGCCTCGGACTCCGGCACCACCGCCACTCCCGAAGCCGGCTCCACCCCCGCCGCCCCGCCCACCAGCAGCGGCAGGACGCTCACCGAGGCCGAGCTCGCGAAGGTGGTCCTCGCCACGGGGGAGGTGCCCGGCTACGAGATCGCCCCCCTGCAGGGCGCCGACGAACGCGGCACCGAGAAGTCCGAGAAGGAGGCCTGCCGGCCGATCGCCGCGATCATCAACGGCTCGCCCGAACCCGCCCCGGCCGCCACGGTCTTCCGCACGGCGATGGACACGGCGGAGGAGGGCAAGGACGACCAGACCGTCGTGACCGAGATCCTCACCTCGCACCCGGAGGGCGGAGCCGAGGAACTGCTGCGATCGGTCCGCGACGCGGTGCGGGCCTGCGCCGACGGATTCCGTACGACGAGCGAGGACGGGCCGTCCACCTACACCGAGGTCAAGACCCTCCCCGCGGCCGGTGCCGGCCAGGAGTCGTTCGCCTATCAGGTGACAGGCAGCCTGGAGGGGGCCAGGGTCCCGCTCGTCTTCCACCTCGTACGGACCGGATCGACGGTCGTCACCTTCTACGCGGCCAACTTCCTCAACGAGACGGCACCGGAGGTCCCGGCCGCACTCGTCACCGCACAGGCGGCGAAACTTCCCTGACGGGTACGGAGACCCGCACCCGCGTCCCGGGCCGCAGACCCCACCCGTCCATCGCCCCGGCCTCCGACTCCACCACATGGCGGGCGCGGAGCCTGGGCAGGCCGAGCCGGCCGGGCTTCATCGTGCGCACCGCCAGGACGTTGAACCTGCGGTCCAGGTACGCCACGTCGATGGTGAACCGCATCCGGAAGGTGTGCACGCTCCCGCACGGGGTGATCAGCAGGGCGCCGTCGACTCCGTCCGCGCCGAGCAGCCCACGCGCCCGCGCCCGGTAGGAGGCGGCGATGCGCAGTGGCACCTCCCGCACCTCGGAGTCCGCCCCGACCGTCAGTGTCCCGCCGCCGTCACGCCATTTCCCCATGGGAACCGACCGTAGCCCTCCCGGCCGGCGTGTGGGTCCCGAACGGCCCGCAGTGGGCCCCAGGGCCCAAGACCCCGCCGTGCGGGCCGGATTAGGGTCGGGTCCGTGGACGCCACACTGATTGCGGTCGCCGCGCTCTGGGGCGCCGCCGCCGGACTGCTGCTCCCGCGCGCCGCGTACCGCTTCTCCGTCGAGCCCGAGGAGCCCTGGCGGGACGCCTGCCCGGCCGGTCACACGCTCACGGGGCCCGCCCGGGGCTGGCTCGGCTCGACCAGATGCGCGGCGTGCGCCGTGGCCGTCCGCTCGCTCCCGGGAGGCGCGGCGCCCGGGGCCCCGGCACCGGCCGGGCGGCGCCGCTACGCCCCCGCCGTCGTCGCCCCGGTGGCCACCGTGCTCGCCTGCGTGGCCCTCGCCGCCGCCACCGGGACCCGGCCCGAGGCCGTCGTCTGGCTGCTCCTGGCCCCCGTCGCCGTGCTCCTCGCCGTCATCGACCGCCGCGTCCACCGGCTCCCCGACATGCTGACGCTGCCCCTCGCGGGTGCGGCCGCGGCGCTTCTGGGGGGTGCGGCCCTGCTGCCCGAGCACGGGGGCTCCTGGATCTCCGCCCTGCTCGGCGGAGTGGCGCTCGGCGGCTTCTACTTCCTGCTCTTCCTGATCAACCCGAACGGCATGGGCTTCGGTGACGTGAAGCTCGCCCTCGCGCTTGGCGTGGCACTCGGCTGGTACGGCTGGGCTGTGCTCTTCGCGGGTGGCTTCGCCGGCTTCCTGTTCGGTGCCCTGTACGGGGCGGGACTGATGCTGGTGCGGCGCGCCGGGCGCAAGACGGGCATCCCGTTCGGCCCTTTCATGATCGCGGGGGCACTGATCGGCCTGTTGTTCGGTGGCCTCGCCGCCTGAGCTTCACCTGGCGCACGGACATACGGAATATAGGGTCGCGCCGGGCCGTGGCGGGCTGACACCCTCCCCGTATGACCGGATCGTCCGCACCCTTCGCCCCCTCCGCCTCCGACGCGCGCTTCGACACCCTCGTCGCGGAGGCCGACGCCGTCTCCGTCGACGGCTGGGACTTCTCCTGGCTCGACGGACGAGCCACCGAACAGCGGCCCTCGTGGGGTTACGCGCGCGCCATGGCGGGCCGGATGGCGCGGGCCGGGGCCGCGCTCGACATCCAGACCGGGGGAGGAGAGGTGCTCGCCTCCGCGGCCGTACTGCCGCCGCTCACCGTGGCCACGGAGTCCTGGCCGCCGAACATCGCCCGCGCCACCGCCCTGCTCCACCCGCGCGGCGCCGTCGTCGTCGCGGATTCCGACGAGCCGCCGCTGCCCTTCGCCGACCATGCCTTCGACCTCGTCGTCAGCCGGCATCCGGTGACGACGTGGTGGGACGAGATCGCCCGGGTGCTGGCCCCCGGGGGCACGTACTTCTCCCAGCAGGTCGGCCAGGAGAGCGTGTTCGAGCTCATCGAGTACTTCCTCGGCCCGCGGTCCCCCGAGGAGCGCGGCGCCCGCGACCCGCAGCGCGCGCGGGAGGACGCGGAGGCCGCCGGGCTGGAGGTGACGGACCTGCGCGCGGAGCGGCTGCGTATCGAGTTCCTCGACATCGGCTCCGTCGTCTACTTCCTGCGCAAGGTCATCTGGATGGTGCCGGGATTCACCACCGGTGACTACCTGCCCCAACTGCGTTCACTTCATCGGCAGATCGAGGAGGAGGGGCCGTTCGTCGCGCACAGCGCCCGCTTCCTGATCGAGGCGCGGAAACCGGATCAGTCGCCAACGGGCCTACGCTGAGCGCGGCTTCACAGGCCGCGGGTGCAACGGCATCACCTGCCTCTCCGTCCTACCCATCAGTAGTGCGACCCTGGTGGTTGAGCGCACAACGAAGGAGCAGGTCATGTCGGTGGGAAGGGAAATGTCGGGCGGAGAGATCAGCCCGCCGGCCGGCCGGCCGCGGCACGGGAAGGCCGACTGGCTCACGGGCGCGCGGATCACCGCCGTCCACGGCCTGTTCTACCGGCCCGAGGGTCGCGCGGGGGAGCCGGAAGCCGTCGAATTCGTGCTGGAGAGCGGGCAGTCGGTCCTGCTGACCTGCGCCTCAGACCGGACCCTGAGCATCACCTCCGGAGCCTGGCCCGGCCTCCCCGACTGGTGTGTGCCCGCGGGCCAGTGGCAGTTCGAGCACCTGAGCCGGCTGCCGCCCCCTCCGTACGGCGGGGCCTGGACGGTCACCGGCACGCAGGAGCTCCGCGACGAGCACGGCGAGGTGCGCGAGGCCGTGATCCGCTGCGAGAACGGCGACTTCGCGGTCCTCGGCGGCGACACGGTCGCGATCCGCTTCCTTCCCCGCTGACCCCTGCCGGGCCCCGGGCTACGCGTGACCGCCCACGGTCACCTTTCCAACCGTCAGCTCCGGGGCCCCCTCCAGCGCCTTCCCCAGCCCCTCCACCTGTTCCTCCAGCGCCCGCGTCCGCCCGGCGTCCAGAGGGCTCAGCGGTTCCACGGTGACCGCGATCCGCTTGCCCGAGCGCCGCTGGTGCCACACCCCGGCGACCGTGCCGTCCACCAGCAGCACCGGGAAGTTGCCCGCCTGGCCGCCGGACAGCGCGCGTTCGTAGGCCGCGCCGGGGAAGAGCCGCTCACGTGGCCGGGAGGCGATGGCGAACGCGTCGAAGTAGGGGAGCAGCCGCACACCGCGCGGCGGCGCCGACGGGAACCGGGTGTCGCCCGCCGCCACCCAGGCCGCCCCGCAGTCCTCGAACGCCACCTCCTCGATCGCGCCGGCCCCGGCCAGGTCCTCGAAGAGCTGCCCGGCCCAGCCGCGCGGCGCCCCGAGCCACTGGGCGAAGTGGGCCGGCGTGGCGGGACCGTACGCCCGCAGATAGCGCCGTACGAGCGCGTCCGTGGCCTCCCCTGCGGGCATCGGGACGGCCCCGGGGTTGGTGTAGGTGGCCTTCCGGCCCCGGTTCGGCGCGTAGCACAGGGCGCCCCGGTGGCCCGCCAGATGCAGCACCTGGCGCCAGCGGGGCCACATCCCCTGGAACGCGGGCATGACCAGGTCACCCGCCCAGGGGCCGGTCCGTGCGATCACCTCGTCGGAGAGCTCGTCGATCGTGAGCTCGGTGCCCGTCAGGGCGTCGGCCACCGCGGCCACGACCGTTTCGACCTGGTCCGGCGTCATCCGGGCGTCCTTGGAGAACGGGCTGCTGCCCGCCGGCACTGCCGACAGGGCTCCGGTCCACATCGGCAGCTCATCGGCGGGCAGCAGATGCACGGTGCCGCGCGGGCCGAACGTCTTGACGAGGGTCCGGTCGGTCCACAGCGCCGTACGCACGTCTGTACGTGTCACCCCCGGCGCGCGGAGCCCGGCCGAGAGCTCGGCGGCGGACAGCACCTGCGCGTGCGCCCCGAGCATCGCGGCTACGGCGCCGGTCACGTCATGTGCGGCGCGGCCGGCGGACGGTGCGCCCCCGGAGAGGGACTGCCGGTCCAGGCGCCTGGCGTTCGCCTGGGACCAGCTCACGGTCATGCTGCGGGCTCGTGTGGTCATGGGCCGAATGTAGGACGCCTACAGGTCAGGAACTGTCCTGTAGGACCGCTCCGGTGCGCCCCGTGTGGCGCCCGAGGTGTGCCCGCAGCGCAGTCCGTCGAATCCGGAGAGTGATTATTTGGTGGCGTGGCACGCAGCATCACTTACGAAGGGTTATGGTGGAAACCCCCCCTCGGGCCGGTCCGTAACCCCCCCCACGGACCGGCCCGTTTTTTTGTGCCCGGAACGCGTTCCGGATGTGAGGCCCGTGTGCAGGCCCGGCGGCGGCTCCGTGCCGGGCCCCGGAAACGTACGGGATCCGGTGGCGGGGAGGCCCGCGGATCAGCCGCGGTTGGCCCAGATATTGGTGCTCGCGGTGTCCACGGCGAAGGTGTCGATCTCCTTCAGCTCGGCGGCGGTCAGCGCCGGGGCGGCGAGCGCGGCGACGTTCTCCTCCAGCTGCCTCACACTCGACGCGCCGATGAGGGCCGAGGTCATACGGCTGTCACGCAGGACCCAGTTGAGTGCCAGCTGAGCGAGGGACTGCCCACGGCCCCGCGCGATGTCGTTCAGCCCGCGCAGCCTGCGCACCATCTCGTCGGACAGCAGACCCGGATCCAGGGACTTGCCCTGGCTGGCGCGCGACCCCTCGGGGATGCCCGCCAGGTACTTGTCGGTGAGCAGCCCCTGGGCGAGCGGCGCGAAGGAGATGCAGCCCATACCGGCGGTCTCCAGCGTGTCGAGCAGCCCGTCGGCCTCCACCCAGCGGTTGACCATCGAATAGGACGGCTGGTGGATCAGGGCGGGCACGCCCATCTCCCGGAGGATCCGCGCCGCCTCGGCGGTCTGCTCCGCGTTGTAGGAGGACACACCCGCGTACAGCGCCTTCCCCCGGCTCACGGCGGAGGCGAGGGCGCCCATCGTCTCCTCGAGCGGGGTGGAGGGGTCGAAGCGGTGGGAGTAGAAGATGTCGACGTGGTCGAGGCCCGTCCGCCGCAGGGAGGCGTCGAGCGAGGACAGCAGGTACTTACGGGATCCCCACTCCCCGTACGGGCCGGGGTGCATCCGGTAACCGGCCTTGGTGGAGACGAGGATCTCGTCCCTGTACGGGGCGAAGTCCTGGCGGAAGAGCTTGCCGAAATTCAGCTCGGCGGAGCCGGGCGGCGGGCCGTAGTTGTTGGCGAGGTCGAAGTGGGTCACGCCGAGGTCGAAGGCGCGGCGCAGGATCGCCCGCTGGGAACCGAGGGCGCGGTCGTCGCCGAAGTTGTGCCAGAGGCCGAGCGAGACGGCGGGCAGCTTGAGTCCGCTGCGGCCCGTACGGCGGTACTCCATGGAGTCGTAGCGCGACGGGTCGGCGAGGTAGGAGAGGGAATCAGTCACGTTTCACTCCTTATCACGGACTTGTGACAGACCGGGTTGGGCCCCTGTGACCCGTCCGCAGTAATGTGGCCGCTTCGGGACATGCCGATCCGCGGCGCGAGAGCGCGGTGCGCGGACCGCACGGTGATCCCCCGGGGGGCGGCCCCGGACCCCCGGTGAGGGGGAGGACGGGCCTCGGGCCCGTACGGAACCGAGAGGGTGAACTCAGTGAACTTGCGCGACCTGGTGTACGGGCTCTACGCACGCCGGGTGGGAGGCCGCCTGGATCACGATCAGGTGCCCAAGCACATCGGAGTCATCCTCGACGGCAACCGGCGGTGGGCGAAGGCGTCCGGCGGCTCAGCCGTGCAGGGACACCAGGCCGGGGCGGACAAGATCTCGGAGCTGCTCGGATGGTGCAGCGAGACCGATGTCGAGGTCGTCACCCTCTGGCTGCTGTCCACGGACAATTTCGACCGGCCGGAGGCGGAGCTCATCCCGCTGCTCGGCATCATCGAGAACACCGTGCGCCAGCTGGCGTCCGACGGGCGGTGGCGCGTCCACCACGTCGGCACGCTCGATCTCCTGCCCGCCAGGACCCAGACCGTCCTCAAGGAGGCGGAGGAGGCCACGGCGGGGGTCGAAGGGATAATCGTCAACGTCGCCGTCGGCTACGGCGGGCGCCAGGAGATCGCGGACGCGGTCCGCTCCCTCCTCCTGGAGCACTCCTCCCGGGGCACGACCTTCGAGGAGCTCGCCGAGGTCGTCTCCACGGACCTGATCTCCGAGCACCTCTACACCCGCGGACAGCCCGACCCGGACCTCGTGATCCGTACCAGCGGGGAGCAGCGGCTGTCGGGCTTCATGCTCTGGCAGAGCGCCCATTCGGAGTACTACTTCTGCGAGGTCTTCTGGCCGGCCTTCCGCAAGGTCGACTTCCTGCGCGCCCTGCGTGACTACGCGGCGCGTCACCGGCGTTACGGGGCCTGAGCGGCGCGGCGCACCCGCCGGACGGCGGAAGGACGGGAACGAGGCCCGGGGGCCGGTCAGGCGCACCTTCTCGCAGGCCGGGGCATGGCTTCGCGTGTTCGAGGGAATACAGCTCTCAGGTCGATGTCCGGTCAGCAACCAGGCGGACGTCGCAGCCAAGTGAGCGGCACCCAGCCCGCTCGCCCGGGAGGCCCTTTGCACACGAAGGACCGCACACCGTGCGGCCGACGCGGAGGGCCGGCGTTCGGCCCGCGCACGGGGTCCGAACCCGGTCCGTCCTCTCCCTTTGGGAAGTTCCGCGACGTCCGTCGCACTCCCCGACCTCGTCCGAGGGGGTACGTCCTTCCGTGGTGACCAGCACTAAGCGCCGCATGCCCGACAGGCGCACCTATGTTCTCGACACCAGCGTCCTGCTGGCCGACCCCAAAGCCATGACCCGGTTCGACGAGCACGAAGTCGTGCTGCCGATCGTCGTGGTCACGGAGCTGGAGGCCAAAAGGCACCACCCCGAGCTCGGATACTTCGCCCGGCAGGCCCTGCGCCTCCTGGACGACTTCCGGGTCCGGTACGGCCGGCTGGACGCCCCGATCCCGCTCGGGGATCTGGGCGGGTCGCTCCGTGTCGAACTCAACCATTCCGACCCCGGCGTCCTGCCCGCCGGCTACCGGTTGGGGGACAACGACTCACGGATTCTCGCGGTCGCACGCAATCTGCAGGCCGAGGGGTACGACGTCACGGTCGTCTCCAAGGACCTGCCGCTGCGGATCAAGGCGTCCTCGGTCGGTCTCCTCGCCGAGGAGTACCGCGCCGAGCTCGCCGTCACCGACTCCGGCTGGACCGGGATGGCGGAGCTGTCCCTCGCCGCCGAACAGGTCGACCTGCTGTTCGGCGAGGAGAGCCTGTACATCCCCGAGGCCTCCGAATACCCCGTGCACACGGGGCTGGTCCTCCAGTCCGAGCGCGGCAAGGCGCTGGGCAGGGTCACGGCCGAGGGCAATGTGCGCCTCGTACGCGGCGACCGGGAGGCCTTCGGGATCCACGGCCGCAGCGCCGAGCAGCGCATCGCGCTCGATCTGCTCCTCGACCCGGACGTCGGCATCGTGTCCATGGGCGGACGGGCGGGCACCGGCAAGTCGGCCCTCGCTCTCTGCGCGGGCCTGGAAGCCGTGCTGGAGCGTCGGCAGCACAAGAAGGTGATGGTCTTCCGGCCGCTGTACGCGGTCGGCGGGCAGGAGCTCGGCTATCTCCCCGGCAGCGAGTCCGAGAAGATGAGCCCCTGGGCGCAGGCCGTCTTCGACACGCTGTCGGCGGTCGCCGGCCGCGAGGTCATCGAAGAGGTGCTGGGACGCGGGATGCTGGAGGTCCTGCCGCTCACCCACATCCGGGGCCGCTCGCTCCACGACGCGTTCGTGATCGTGGACGAGGCGCAGTCCCTCGAGCGGAACGTCCTGCTGACCGTGTTGTCCCGTATCGGGGCGAATTCGCGGGTGGTGCTCACCCACGACGTGGCGCAGCGGGACAACCTCAGGGTCGGCCGGTACGACGGAGTCGTCGCCGTGGTCGAGAAGCTGAAGGGGCATCCGCTCTTCGCGCACGTCACGCTCACCCGGTCCGAGCGCTCGCAGATCGCCGCACTGGTGACCGAAATGCTGGAGGACGGGCACATCTGACCCTGAACGCCCCATAGATGCCGCCCGGCGAGCCAAGGAGCTTAGCCGGGCGGCATTGTGCTGCGCCGTCATTTCCGAAAAAGTTGTGCGCCAAACGAGGTGTGAGCTTTCACACGCAACACAGAATTGCAACGCACCGTGTCCTTCCGGCAGAGTCTTGCTTCCGTCAGGCCCCGCATACGGCACTTGGGCACCTCCGAAGGCGCCACGCACCACACAACTCAACAATCGCCGTCCGTATGCCGCCCGCGAGTACCACGCGGCACTTCCGCAAGGAAGTGCCCACCGGGCCCGTGCCTCCCGTGACCCATGCAGTAGGGAGGCCAGTGTCAAGGGCACGATTGCGCCCGCGAGGTCACCTAAGCGGGCGATGCTGGAAGGACACCGTGTGAGCCGGATCTCGGTCCGGGGGTTCGCCGTGGCATCTGCCACCGCGGTCACCACCGTAGGCGCCGTCGTAGGCGTTGCGTCGGGCAGCACTCCCGCTGTAGACGACAACAACTTCGAGGCGGCCGCAGCCGACACCACGCTGCTCGCAGACATCCCCGCGGGCCAGCAGGCCCAGGTTCAGACCGCTTCGCTGACGCAGCAGGCGGACGCGCAGGCGTCCGCGGCGGACGCGGCGGCCAAGAAGTCTGCCGAGGAGACGGCCCGCATCCAGGCCGCCAAGGACGCCAAGTCGAAGAAGCAGGCGGCCGAGGACAAGCTGGAGGCGGAGCGCGAGGCCAAGGAGAAGGAGGCCGAGCGCGCGAGCCGGTCCTCCGTCCGTGACGCCTCCTCGTTCTCGGCGCAGGGCTCCTACAGCGTGGCCGAAGTACAGGCCATGGCCCGCGCGATGATGCCGGCCGACCAGTTCCAGTGCTTCAGCAACATCGTGGAGCGCGAGTCGGGCTGGAACTACCGGGCGACCAACGCGTCCTCGGGTGCCTACGGCATCATGCAGGCGCTGCCCGGTTCCAAGATGGCGTCGGCGGGTGCGGACTGGCAGACCAACCCGGCCACTCAGATCAAGTGGGGCCTGAGCTACATGAACAGCGACCGCTACGGCAGCCCTTGCGCGGCCTGGTCGTTCTGGCAGGCCAACCACTGGTACTAGGAGCCCCGCGAGGTTCCGCGCTCAACTTCGAGATGCCCCGCACCGTCCTACGGCTGTCT